>JBBQJX010000254.1:0-3580 GCA_038326295.1 Sphingomonadales bacterium | reverse complement strand
CCATCAGCAGGCGGTACTTGCTCATCGGGAAGCTGTGATCGGCGGGCAGTTCGGCAACGTAATCGAGATGGTGGACGAGCGGGATGGGCACGCGCAGCATATGGGAGGGCGGGTTGCGCGGTGCGAGGATCGGGCCTAGCTGTGTTGCGAGGATAAGACGGAGTGGGCGGGATGCGGCGGACTATGGTGGCGGGATTGGGACTGGCGTTGATCGCGGCGGGGGCGGCAGGGGCCGCCCCGTTCGATCCCGAAACAGCGACGCGCGCCTATCTGGCGACCGTCAGCGGCGCGGCGCGGGCGAAATCGGATGCGTATTTCGAGGGTGGCTATTGGCTGATCCTTTGGGGTGCGCTGATCGCGATCGGCGTCAACTGGGCGCTGCTGCATTTCGGCGTCATCGGGCGGCTCTCGGCGTGGGCGGCGCGCCAACGGCGGGGGCTGGCGGGGCGCACGCTGTTCTTCGCCACGGCCTACGGGCTGATCGTGAGCCTGCTGACGCTGCCATGGGCGCTGTGGACCGATTTCTTCCGCGAGGCGCAATACGGGCTGAACAACCAGACGATGGCGCACTGGTTCGGCGACTGGGCCAAGGGCACCGCCATCGGCGCGATCTTCACGCCGCTGCTGCTGATCCCGATCCTGCTGCTTGTGCGCCGCGCGCCGCGCAGCTGGTGGGCATGGGGCACGGCGATCGTGGTGGCGGGTTTCCTGTTCACGCAGGCGATCGCGCCGGTGGCGATCGAGCCTTTGTTCAACAAATACACCGCGCTGACGCAGGAGCCGCTGCGCGGCGAACTGCTGGCGCTGGCGCGCGCCAACGGCGTGCCTGCGGGGCAGGTGTTCGTGGTGGACGCATCCCGCCAGACCAAGAAAATCTCAGCCAATGTGGCGGGGCTGGGCGGCACCGCGCGTGTCGCTCTGAATGATAATCTGCTGGCGACGAACGACGATGCGATGATCCGCGCGGTGATGGGGCACGAGATGGGGCATTATCTGCTGGGTCATACGTGGCGGCTGCTCTCGGGCCTCGGGCTGCTGGTGCTGGCGGGGCTTCTGCTGGTGCAGTGGACCGTGCCCGCGCTGATCGCCCGGCATGGCACGCGCTGGGGGGTGCGCGAGATGTGGGATCCGGGCGTGATCCCAGTGGCGACGATCGTGCTGGCGGTCTTCGGGCTGCTGGCGACGCCGCTGCTCAACACGCTGGTGCGCACGACCGAGGCGCAAGCGGACATCTTCGGGCTGAACGCTTCGCGCGCGCCCGACGGGTTCGCGCGCGCGGCGCTGGCACTTTCGCAATATCGCAAGCTGGAGCCGGGGGCTGCGGAGGAGTGGCTGTTCTACGATCACCCCTCGGGACGCGCGCGGATCGCGATGTCAATGCGCTGGAAGGCGGAGCACCTGGGGCAGGCGGACGTGCGGTAGCGCCTATGGGGCTATTTGCGCGGATCGGTCTGCGGTTTCGCGGGGAACTTGCGGGCAGCGACTTCCCCGCCGGGCTTCTGATCCTGCGACGGGGCGACGCCAAGCGTCGAAAGCGTCTCGCCCAGACCGTTTGCGGTGGCGACAGGGCGCGTCGGACGCATCCCGGCCGCCGCAATGAAGACAACCAGAAGGACAAGCCCCAGCCCCGTCAACCCGACCCGTATGCGTTCCATCGTGCCTCGCGGATGACGACGTCCGCCGGACGCCCGTTGAAATGCCCCCGGACCCAGCACCCGCTCCCCCCGGGGCTTGGCTGCTTCCATATGCGCGACTAGCGATTTCTTCGGATTGTGTCCAGCGTGACACGGTTCCAGCCCGTCACGACCGCGCCGTCACGTGTCAGTCCGCCAGGCCCAGCGCGGCCTTGTACGTTTCCAGCAGCGCTTCCTGCTCCTGTCGCGCGGCCTTTTCCATCGCCCGCAGGCGGATGATGGCGCGCATCGTCTTTGTATCGAAGCCAGTACCCTTGGCCTCGGCGAATACCGCCTTGATGTCAGCGGCGACGCCCGCCTTGTCCTCTTCCAGCCGCTCGAGCCTTTCGATGAACAGCCGCAGCTGCTCGGCCGAGACATTGTCTTCGCCCACGTCCTTGATCCTTCGCGCAAAGGCGAGGGGGTTAGTGGGTGGCGCGCGCGGGCGTCAAGCGTCGGCCTCGTGCGCCTCGGGGGGCGGGCAGCTGCGCGCGCGACGGTGGATCGCGGTGGTGGCGAACTCGGCGGGTGTCAACGCACCGCCCTTGTCGCGATCGGCCCCATCGAATTTGCTTTCGGACTTGACTGCATATTCCTCGAAGCTGAGTTTGCCATCTCCATCCTTGTCGATCTTTGCGAAATATTTTTGACGCGAGGCGAGATATTCCTCGCGCGTCACGCGCCCATCGCGGTCTTTGTCGTAGCGCGCGAAACGGCGGTCCTCGCTGGAGCGCGCGTCGGGCTCGGGCGCATCGGGTGCGATGGCGCGCGTCGCCACATAGTGCCGGCGCGGGGTAAGTGACGCTTCGGGCGAGTTTAGGGCGGTTGCGGTCACGTCGGCAAACGCGCGCACGCGCGGCGCGGTGGCGGCAGCGCGATCGGATCGCCACAGTACAACCCCCACGATTGCGAGAAGAGCCGCTCCACCGGCTGCGAACCAATTGCGCATCGTCTGTACCCCACGCCTATGAACGAGATGGGCTGGATGGCAAGGATACGCGCAACTGTCGACACCGAATTGGTGAATTCGGTTAACCGAGCAGCATCGTGCGCGCGATTGCGAGCTGGCGGCCGGGGGCACCCCGGCGCTCGGCGGGCGCTCGCGGGCCAAGCCGCGCGAGCGCGAGCAGGGGTCGGAGCGCGCGCGGCAGTCGGCTCGGGGAGGCCGTAACCGCCACATCTGCGCCCGTGCGGCGCATCTCGCCCGCCGCCCAGACCTCGCCAGCCGTGCCGGGATCGCCGCCGCGTAGCAGGGTGGCGGCGAGCGCGAAGAGGCACTGCCCTCGCAGGCGTGCGGCCTCGGCCAAATTGCCATCGAGCCAAGCGAGCGCGCCATCCTCCAGCGCCGCAAGCGCCGTACCTGCGAGTGGCGGAGCGACGTGCGCGGCGAGCGCGCGGAGCACGGGCTGTGCGGGTGGCGACAACTCCCCAATCGCTTCGAGCCGCTCGCGCCACCACGCCAGTCGGATACGGCCGATCATCGGCTCGGTGGTGGTTTCGACCACGCGCGCGAGTTCGATGTCTAGCGCGAACAAGGCGGTCAGCGCTGGGCGGACGGCGGCGGGGCACCAGAGCGTGACCAGCCAGCGATCGGGATCGCGGACGCGCAGGAGATCGGCGCAGTGTTCGTCATCGGCCTTGGCCATTCAGCACGCCCGACCGCCAGGCTTGTCCAGGCGAAACCACACTCTCACCGCGTCAGCTTCTTGTATTGCATGCGGTGCGGGCGGTCAGCCGCATCGCCGAGCCGACGCCGCTTGTCCTCCTCATACTCCTGGAAATTGCCTTCGAACCATTCGACGTGCGCGTCGCCTTCGAAGGCAAGGATGTGCGTGGCGAGGCGATCGAGGAAGAAGCGATCGTGGCTGATGACGACCGCGCAGCCCGCGAAGTTTTCGAGCGCTTCC
>JBBQJX010000253.1:0-3645 GCA_038326295.1 Sphingomonadales bacterium | reverse complement strand
GGTTGGCGTGGGCACCGCGATCCTGCCGACGCTCAGCCGCGCGCTGGGGGCGGGCGATGCGGCGACGGCGGAGCGCACGCAGAACCGCGCGTTGGAACTCGTGCTGCTGCTGACCTTCCCGGCGGCGGTCGCGCTGGTGGTGAGCGCGCTGCCGCTGATCCGCGGGCTGCTCCAGCACGGGGCGTTCACGGCAAGCGATTCGTTGCAGACGGCGCATGCGTTGGCGGCGTTTTCGCTCGGGCTGCCGGCTTATGTGTTGATCAAGGTGCTGACGCCGGGTTTCTACGCGCGCTCGGATACGCGCACGCCGGTGCGGATTGCGATGTTGTCGGTGGCGGTCAATTTCGTCGGCAATATCGTGACGGTGGGGTTTCTCGCGCATGTCGGCCTTGCGCTCTCCACGGCGGTTGCGGCGTGGGTGAACGCCGGACTGTTGTACCGCACGCTGCACCGGCGCGGGCATCTGACGCTGGATGCGCGGCTCAAGCGCAGCGCGGTGCGGCTGTTTGCAGCGGCGGTGGCGATGGCAGCCACGCTGCTCGCGCTGAACGACGTGGTCGAGCCGTTCATGACCAGCGGGCTGTGGGAGCGCGCGGGGGCACTCGCCGTACTGGTGGGCGTCGGCGGCGCGGTCTACCTCGCGGTCGCGCTTGCGCTCGGCGCGTTCCGGCTGGGCGATCTGCGCGCGCAGTTTGCGCGTCGCGGTGCCCCGCCGCTAAGCCCTGCGCCATGAAACGTGTTTTCTCGGGCATCCAGCCAACCGGCCAGCTCCATCTGGGCAATTATCTGGGTGCGATCCGCCAGTGGGTGGCGATGCAGGCGGAGTATGAATGCATCTACTGTGTCGTCGATCTGCACGCGATCACGGTGCACCAGAACCCGGCCGAATTGCGCGATGGCACGCGCGCGATGGCGGCGGCGCTGCTCGCCTGCGGGATCGATCCGGCGCGCGCGATCCTGTTCAACCAGAGCCGGGTGCGCGAGCATTCGGAGCTGGGCTGGATTCTGCAATGTACGGCGCGCGTCGGCTGGCTCGACCGGATGACGCAGTTCAAGGACAAGGCGCGCAGGGACCGCGAGGGTGCCTCGGTGGGCCTGTACGCATACCCGGTCCTGCAGGCGGCCGACATCCTTGCTTACAAGGCAACGCATGTGCCGGTGGGGGACGACCAGAAGCAGCATCTGGAGCTGGCGCGCGATATCGCCACCAAATTCAACACCGATTTCAACGTGGACCTGTTTCCTTACCCGCAGGCGATCGTGCCCCAGGGTGCGGCGCGCGTGATGAGCCTGCGTGACGGGACTGCGAAGATGTCCAAGTCCGATCCTTCGGACATGAGCCGGATCAACCTGACCGATGACGCGGACATGATCGCGAACAAGATCAGGCGCGCGAAGACCGATGCCGAGCCGCTTCCGGGCGATGAGGCGGGGCTCGCCGAGCGGCCCGAGGCGCGCAATCTGGTGGGGATTTACGCCGCACTCGCGGACGAGACCCCGCAGGTGGTGCTGGCGCGCTTTGGCGGGCAGGGGTTCGGCCGCTTCAAGCCCGCGCTCTGCGAATTGCTGGTCGAGCGGCTGACCCCCATCGCTGCGCTGTTGCGCGAGCTGGAGGCGGACCGGCGCGCCGTGGATGCTGCGCTGACGCACGGCGCCGAACGCGCGCGGGCGATTGCGGGGCCCGTGCTCGACGAAGTGCGGCGGGTCGTGGGCTTCCTCGGCTGATCCAACCGCGCCTTCATTACCGGCTAAACGATGCGAGTTGCCAGTTTGTAATTCACAACCAATTCACGGCGTCAAGCGTATCACAAGACAGAACAAGAACAAAGGTATGGCCATGCGTATCGCCCGTTCGCTCGCTCTCGTCTCGCTGGTGGCACTCGCGGCGTGCGCCACGCCGTTCACCACGCGCGTGACGCGCTTCAACGTCCTGGCCGCCGCGCCGCAGGGCAGCTTTGTCATCCAGCCGCGCGATACGCGGCGCGCGGGGAGCATCGAGTTTCGCACCTATGCCGTCCAGGTGGAGCAGCGCCTGGCGCAGGCGGGTTATCGCCCCGCCGCTTCGGCTGCGCAGGCCAATCTTGTGGTGACGCTCGATTACGGCGTCGATCAGGGCCGCGAGAAGATCGAGACGCGGCCGGGCTTCGGCGGTTTCGGCGGTGGTTACGGCGGCTTCGGCGGCTATGGCGGCTTCGGCGTTTATGGGGGCTATGGCGGTTATGGCGGCTTCGGCCGTGGCGGCTTCGGCGGGTATGGCCGCTTTGGCTATGGCGGGCTGTACGATCCGTTCTGGGGCTGGGGCGGTTGGGATTATCCCGAGGTGTATAGCTATACCCAATATACGGGCTTCCTCGACATGGAGATCCGCCGCACCGCGTCCAACGAGAGCGTGTTCGAGGGCCATGCGATCGCGCAGAGCGAGACCAACAACCTCACCCGCCTCGTCCCCGGCCTGATCCAGGGCATGTTCACCGATTTCCCCGGCCGCTCGGGCGAAACGGTGCGGGTGTCGATCGACGACAAGGGCAACGCCAAGGTTTCCGTTCCGCGCCGGACCTCGTAGAACGGCGCGTGTGGAACACGCGCGCCGCACCTATCTTGTCGTCATCGACGAAACGCAGGAATGCCGGATCGCGCTGCGCTATGCCGCGCAGCGCGCCGCGCATGTGAATGGCGCACTGCTGTTGCTGCATGTGATCCGCCCCCCCGATTTCGTCGCGTGGGGCGGCGTGCAGGCGGCGATGCGCGAGGAAGCGATGACCAAGGGCGATGCGCTGCTCGCGCGTCTGTCCGTCGATGCCGAGGCGCAGGGCGGGGTAACGCCGATCACGTCACTGCGCGAGGGCGAGCCATCGAGGGTGGTGTTGGACGTGATCGCGGAGGAGCGCAGCGTGGCGATGCTCGTGCTCGCAACGGCGGCCAAGGGCGATCCGGGCCCGCTGGTGGCATTCTTCACCGGCGAGCACGCCGCAGCGCTTCCCTGCCTCGTGGCGATCGTGCCCGGTGGGCTGAGCGAAGACGAGGTCGATGCGCTGACTTGATCGGCGCATGTGCGCGCGCCACATACCCCCTTATGTTCATAGAAACCGAGCGCACCCCCAATCCGGCCACGCTGAAGTTCCTGCCAGGGCAGGAATTGCTGGAGGGCGACCCCGCGCAGTTCGACACGCCCGAAGCGGCCGAACGCTCGCCACTCGCCGCCGCGCTGTTCTCGCTCGGCGACGTGACGGGCGTGCTGATCGGGCGCGATTTCGTCAGCGTGACGGCGGAGGGCGACTGGAACGGCCTGAAGCCGCTGGTGCTCGGCGTGCTGAGCGATCATCTGGCGAGCGGCGCGCCGGTCCTGGTTGGCACCGCCGACGAGGCGCTCGCCGACGATCCGGCGGACGCCGAGATCGTCGATCAGATCCGCGAGCTGCTCGATACGCGCGTGCGCCCGGCGGTGGCGGGCGATGGCGGCGATATCGTCTATCGCGGCTTCCACCGGGGCGTGGTCAGCCTCAAGATGAAGGGCGCATGCGCGGGCTGTCCGTCGTCGACCGCGACTTTGAAGCACGGCATCGAGAGCCTTCTCAAATATTACGTGCCCGAAGTGACCGAGGTGCGCGCGGTCTGATCCTCGTCATCGAAACTGCGCATTCGGCC
>JBBQJX010000252.1:0-3655 GCA_038326295.1 Sphingomonadales bacterium | reverse complement strand
ACCGCATCTTCAAATCCTACGAAGACATCCTCGACCATTGCTGCTTCGCATGGAACCGCCTCACCGAGCAGCCTTGGCGCATCATGTCGATCGGCCTCCGAACATGGGCACATCGGTTCTGATCAGAGAGTCTTGGTATTATTACCCGCTCGCCGCGCTTCCCGACGTGTGCACCTGCGTCGAAAACGGGCGCATCCTCGATCCGGGCGACCTGATCTCCGCCTTCGCCGAAACCATAACCGAACGCCTCGATCCCGTCGTCGCCGATCTCGGCGACCGGCTCGACGATCTGGAGAGCGCATTCGCGGGCGGCGATACCGGCATCCGCGCCAAGCTCGGCGAAGTCCGCCGCCTGTCGGTCGAATATCGCCGCTTCCTGCTGCCGCAGCGCGATGCGATCCTGCGGCTCACCACCGGCGATTTCCCCTGGCTCGCCGAGGATGATCGCATGCACATCCGCGAAGCCGGAGACCGCGCGCAGCGCATGTCCGAGGAACTCGATGCGGTGCGCGACCGCGCAGGCGTTCTCTCCGATCAGCTGACCGATCTACGCTCGGACGAGGCGAACCAGCGCATGCTCGTCCTCTCGATCGTCTCGGCGGTGTTCCTGCCGCTCACTTTCCTCACCGGACTGCTCGGCATGAACGTGCGCGGCATCCCGTTCGCGCAGGAGCGCTGGGCCTTCGCCGGGGTGGTAACGCTCTCGGTCGCGGTGGGTGTGGCGATGGTGATGTGGTTCCGCCGCCGCCGCTGGTTCTGACCCCGGACCAATCGAGCCCCGGTCGCGAGGGGGGGGAGGCGACCGGGGCTCTTTGGGCAGTAAGCTGTGGAGACCTGCCAGGGGGGGATGGCTTACGCGGCCTCCACGAACCGTAAAACCGCGATCTCGCCCGCATGTTCCGCACCCGCGCTACAATTCACACCGCGAGGAACGCGCCGATCGCCGCACCCAGCCCCGGACGCGAGACCGCAGTGGTGTGATTGCCCGCAATCTCGACCAGCGTCGCATCGGGCAACGCCGCCGCGAGCGCGGGGGCAGACCCATTGTCGCGGTCGTCCACCCCGCACACCACCAGCGTCGGCATCGTGAAGCCCGCAAGTTCGTCGGCCTTGTTGCCGTTGAACGATCCGAAAAGATGCACCGCCGCTGTGAGATCGGTGCCCGTCGATTTCGCGAACTGCACTGCGTACCAGCCGCCGGTGCCGGGTGTCTGCGGCGTGCTGAGCGCGTCCCGGAAGAAATCGCGCCGCTTCAGGCCCCCCGCGATCCCTTCGAGCCCCATCCCCCCCAGCACCACACGCCGGGGCCACATTCCGCGCGCGATCAGCCGCACCGTGGTGCTCGCGCCGAGCGAATAGCCGCCCAGATCGAAATCGCTCAGCCCCAGATGCGCTACCAGCGCCTCCACATCGCGCGCGAGCACCGCGTCGGGGTAGGCGGCCGCATCATGCGGTGCCGCGCTCAGCCCGTGCGCGCGGAAATCGGGCAGGATCACCCGAAACCCGAAGTCCGCCACCGCCTGCGCGTGGCCGAAGCGCAGCCAGTTCATCTCGGCATGGCTGAACAGCCCGTGCAACAGCACCACCGGCCGCCCTTGGCCCAGCTCGCGCCACGCGATCTGCGCGCCATCGAACGAGGCAAAGCGCCGGACCTCGATCACCGCGGCGCCGCCCAGCGCGCCATGATCCGGGCGTCATCCTCGGTGCGCGCCTCGGGCAGGCCGTCCAGATCGCGGAACGCCTCGAGCCGCGCCTCCACGCCGAAATGACTGCCCGGCTGCAGCGCGGCCGCCTGATCGATCGCGCCTGCCATCAGGTCGATCCGCGCGCTATCGTCATAACCGAACCACAGCGGCGTCCCGCACGTCGCGCAAAAGCCGCGCGTCGCGATCGCCGACGAGGCATAGGTCGCCGCCTCCCCCTCCCACGCAACATCGGTGCGCAGAACGCTCACACTCGCCATGAAGATATTTCCCACCGCGCGCCTGCACATCGAACAATGGCAAAGCTCCACCGCCACCGGCGCATCGTGCGCCACGAACCGCACCCGCTTGCACTGGCACCCGCCGGTGATCGCAATCATCCCTTGTCTCCCAAAGCCCGCACCCGCAGCGTAAAGCCATTCGCGCGGCAGACGCCCAGGAAACGCGCGTCAGCGGTTACGAGCACCGTGTTTTCGCGCACGGCCAGCGCAAGATAGAAGCAGTCGTAGACCGGATGTCGAAGATCGTCGGCCAGCCGCGCCGCTTCCAGACTA
Source organism: Sphingomonadales bacterium (assembly GCA_038326295.1). GTDB lineage: Bacteria > Pseudomonadota > Alphaproteobacteria > Sphingomonadales > Sphingomonadaceae > JAVVHE01. The sequence continues at coordinate 1,398 of JBBQJX010000252.1, read as the reverse complement.
AGCGGCGCGATCGGAACCGCTGCAAGCAGCAAGGTGTCGAGCCGGTCGATCGGCTCGACGGCAGCATTGAGTTCGCCCCGCGCGCGCTTTTTCCAGAGCGCATTGGCCACCTCGGCATAAATGAGTTCGGGAGCAAGCAGATCCCGGTGCGCCAGGTCCGCCGCCAAATCCGAACCCTCCTCGTCGAGAAACCATTTTACCGCGACGCTCGCGTCAACGATCATCCGCGTCTCGATCTTCGCGGATCAGCACCGACCCCGGCGTTTGCGGGACCCCGGGCACCATCGCCGCACGGGAGCGCGCCTGCATCGCGCGAGCGAACGCCACGCGCTCTTCGGGGTTGAGCCGCGAGCGCTCCGAAATCACCTCGCGCAGTTCGGCTTCGAGCGAGCGACCTCGCGCACGCGCGCGCCGACGATGCACCTCGACGGCCTGCTCGGGAAGATTGCGGATCAATACCTGTGCCATCGTCCGTCGATAGCACTCTGCTATCGGTGTGTCCATCTACGCCCGCTTTGCTTGTCGCCGCTGCATTCGTCTATGCCCCCCCCATGCCCCCCATCGCCCTCGCCGCCGATCATGCGGGTTTCGCCATGAAAGCCGCGCTCGCCGAACATCTGCGCGCCCACGGCCACGAAGTCCTCGATCTCGGCCCCTTCGACGAAGCCAGCGTCGATTACCCCGATTACGCGGACAAACTCGCCGCCGCGCTCGCCGCCGGCCCCGCCACGCGCGGCATCCTCGTCTGCGGCTCTGGCATCGGCATCGAGATCGCCGCCAACCGCCACGCGCACGTCCGCGCCGCCAATTGCGGCCATGCGACAATGGCCCGCCTCGCGCGCAGCCACAATGACGCCAATGTGCTCTGCCTCGGCAGCCGCCTGATCGGCCTCGAAACCGCGCTCGATTGCCTGCAGGCCTTCCTCGATACCCCGTTCCTCGGCGGCCGCCACACCGCCCGCGTCCACAAACTCTCGCCGGAGACGCCATCATGAGCAGCCGCCCCGAACCCCAGCCGGACCGTTTCTTCACCGATACGCTCGGCCAGACCGATCCCGCCGTCGCCGCGGCAATCGCGCAGGAACTGGACCGCGAGCAGAACCAGATCGAACTCATCGCGTCCGAAAACATCGTCAGCCGCGCGGTGCTCGAGGCGCAGGGCTCGGTCTTCACCAACACATATGCCGAGGGCTATCCCGGCCGCCGCTATTACCAGGGCTGCGCCCCGTCGGACGCGGTCGAGCAGCTCGCGATCGATCGCGCCCGCCAGCTCTTCGATTGCACATACGCCAACGACCAGCCCCACTCGGGCGCGCAGGCCAACGGCGCGGTCTTCCTCGCCCTCCTCACTCCCGGCGATACCATCTTGGGCATGAGCCTCGACGCCGGCGGCCACCT
>JBBQJX010000251.1:0-3661 GCA_038326295.1 Sphingomonadales bacterium | reverse complement strand
GCAAGCTCCGTTTATGGACGCGCGATCGCAAGCTCAACCGCGTCGCAACCGAACTCGGCATCGCCTACTGGCCGGAGCAATAATCCCCCCTCAATGCGTCTCCGCCAGATCCCCCAGCCCGTGGCGATGGAGCTTGGAATACAGGCTCTGTCGGCTGAGCCCCAGGATCTCGGCGGCCGAAGCGCGGTTGTCCGAAGTATAGACCAGCGCGGCCTCGATACACAGCCGCTCGATCAGGTCGGTGCTCTCGCGCACGATCTCCTTCAGCGGGACGCGGCCCACAAGCTCGGTCAGCTGCTCGACCGAGCGCGGCATATCCGGCGTCGGCGGCCGTTCCACTACCGCGCGCCGGGACACACCCCGGATCGAGAAGCCCAGGCACGGCGGATCGGCGTCGGGCGCGGACACCGCCGCGATCTCCACGTCCTCCTCGCCGCCGCGGCTTCCACGCATGATCGTCGCGAAATTGCGCACCGATCCATGCTCGCGCACCTCGCTCACCAGCAGCGCCAGATCGATCCCCGGACGGCCCAGCCAGCGCGACAGCGATTGCCCACGCACATCGCCGCCGCGCGCGAGCTGCGCCATATCGAGGAAGGCCGCGTTCTCCGCGAGGATCGCCAGATTGTCGTCAACCACGACGAACGCCTCGGGCATCCTGTCGAGCATCTCGGCGAACAGCCGATCAGGGCCGTTCGCCGCGCGCGCGATGCCCGGCGGCACGAGCCGGATCAGGAAAAAGCCCGCGCGCTCCTGGCGGAACAGCGTGGCCGCCATCTGGTGCGGCGCGTCCGCCCCCGCGAGCCGGACCGGCGCGGGCGACACCTGCTCGGCCGCCGCCACCGCGCCCAGCAGCGCCATCACCGAATCGCGCTCCGCAGGTGCGATCAGATCGGCAAAGGGCTCGCCCACCAGCGCTTCGCCACGCCCTCCCGCCAGCCGCCGCGCGGCGGGGTTGGCCTCCACAATCCGGCGGCGTGCCGAATCGACGATGAACACCGGCTCCGCCGAAAGATCGAACAGCGCGCGGTAGCGGGTCTCGGCCTGGCGCGAGCGCATGTGGTCGCGCTCCATCGCCTGCTGCGCCCGGAGCAGCCGCTGCTGCAACGTCGCGGTCGCGCGCAGATCGCGACCGATCGCGAGGCGCTGGCCGTCATGGCCGGTTGGCGTCACGAAATAGCGCACAGGCAGTTCCCCACCTGCTTCGAGGCTATGGTTCACCTGCCGCCAGCGCGCCGGATCTTCGCCCAGCATCTCGCTTGCCTTGCCGCGACTGTCGGCGCCCATCGTGTCCGCCCACGCGCGGCCGAGCCATTCCCCCAGCGCGGCCTTGGCCATTTCCGCGCCGCCGAACGCCACGTCGCGCACGATGCCGCGCGCGTCGATCACAACCGCCACGTCGGCCGCCGCCGCGAGCACGCGCGCTGCCGTCTGCGGATCGAGCGCGCCCGGGCCTCCATTGCGGAAAGCGGTCGCGCCGTGCGGCAGATCGAGGGTCATCGGATGACCCACGCGCCCACGGGGCGAAGCCTCAGGCCCGCGCGGCGCGCCTCGTGCTCTGCACGATCAACCGCTCGGCCTGCATCACCGCCTCGGCGGCGTTCGCCGCCGTGCCGTCCGCACCCACGCGGATCGCCAGCGCCGCCTCGCCGCCCACCGCAGCACCACCCACCATCACGACCAGCTGCGGATTGGACGAAGCCTTGCGCAGCGCCGCGATCATCGCACCCGCGAGCGGCAGATGGTCCGCCACGCTCACCGTCAGCCCCACCAGATCGAAGGCGCGTTCGGCCACCAGACCAAGCAAATCCGCCTCGTCCCCCTCCAGCGCGCTCACAGTCTGCCAGCCCGAACGACGGAACAGCTCCTCTACCATCACCGAGCCGAAGCTGTGCTGCTCGCCCGGCACCGGCGCGAACAGTGCGCTGCGCCCGACGCCCGTCGTGGCAATGCCCGGCGTGCGGCCGGAAACCTCGCGCACGATTTCCTGCAGCCGCCACAGGCCCATCGTCACATCGATGAAGTCGCACGCATCCGCTTCCCAGAATTCGCCGAGCCTGCGCGCCACGGGCGCGAGCAGATCGACGAACACGTCCCTCACGCTTACCCCGCGCGCCAGGAAGCCCTCCACATGGCGGAGCAGGGCGTAGGTATCCATCGCGAGCACCATCGCGGCCATGGTGCCGACGTCGTTCGCCACAACGCCAGACGGCGGCGCGCCGAGCGCGATCGTCCGTCCAGGATCGTCGCGATGTGCCAGCAGCAGGCGCGGAATAATCTCGCCTTCGATAACCTGCGTCAATGTTTCCGCATCCTGCGCGTTGCGGTTGCGGGCGAGATGCGCGTGGCCGTTGCTCTGCCGCGGCGCGGGTCTCCGTCGCCGGATCGTGGTCCGGTCGGTCCAGTCCAGTTCCTGCATCGTTGCCATTCGCGCGCTTCCCCACCGCCTGAGCCGGGCCGGGTGGAGGGCGTTTTGCCCATCTTCTCCCCGGCCCGGTCAAAGCTAAGCCCGTTCCTTGTCAAGTCGCAAAGGGTTTTTGCCGCAGCGTTTCAAGAGTGTCAAAACATTTGGACGACAGGCCAGGTTGACACTCCGTGCCACCCGGACCAACATCGAGGCATCGAGACTAGGCCGAGGCAACGTTCGGATGCGGGAGGACTACAGCAGCGAGCGCGCGCCGCTCTACACCCCTGCGGAGCGGGCGCGGCGCGATTCCTCGCCTTGGACGATCGTGCAGGGCGTGCTCGCGCCCGTGCAGTTCCTGATTTTCGCAGTCAGCCTGGGGCTGGTGATCCGCTATCTGCGGCAAGGCGATTACGAACAGGCCGCCACCGTCTCGGTCGTCGTCAAGACCTTCGCGCTCTACACGATCATGATCACCGGAGCGATCTGGGAAAAGGTCGTGTTCGGCCGCTATCTCTTCGCGCGTGCCTTCTACTGGGAAGACATGTTCTCGATGATCGTGATCGCGCTTCACACCGCCTATCTGGCGGCGTTGCTGCTGGATTACGGCTCGGTGGAGCAGCGGCTCTGGCTGGCACTTGCCGCCTACGCAACGTACGTCATCAACGCGACGCAGTTCATCCTCAAGCTGCGCGCCGCCCGACTCGATACCCGCAACCAGCCGACGCCCGCGATGGCTGCCGCATGACCACGCTCGCCGCCGCCCCTCCGGTCGCCGAACGCGACCCCCGCCCGGTCCTTCGGGAGCGCGGCCAGCGAGAGGTGTTCTGCGGGCTGACGGGCATCATATGGCTCCATCGCAAGATCACCGACGCGTTTTTCCTCGTGGTCGGCAGCCACACCTGCGCGCACCTGCTTCAATCCGCCGCAGGGGTAATGGTCTTCGCCGAACCCCGTTTCGCGACCGCAATCATCGAGGAGCGCGATCTCGCGGGCATGGCGGACTGCAACGAGGAGCTGGACCGGGTCGTCGACCGCCTGCTCGCCCGCCGGCCCGAGATCAGGCTGCTGTTCCTCGTCGGCTCCTGCCCGTCCGAGGTGATCAAGCTCGATCTGTCCAAAGCCGCCGCGCGACTCGATGCCAAGCACACCGGCCATGCCCGCGTGCTCAACTATTCGGGCAGCGGCATCGAGACCAGCTTCACGCAGGGCGAAGATGCCTGCCTGGCAGCCTTGGTGCCGCAGTGCCCCCTCCCT
>JBBQJX010000250.1:0-3669 GCA_038326295.1 Sphingomonadales bacterium | reverse complement strand
AAGCCTATGCGCGCGCGGTGACGCTTCGCGACGAACCTTGGGACCAGGCGCTCCCGATCATGCGCCTCAACGCCGCCGCTTTCGCGCGCGTGATCCAGGGCGCGGGGCAAGACGCGGTCGCCGTCCTCGCGGCGGGCTCGGCATCTCAGCCGCTGCGCACGTTCGACATTCCCGCGCGGCTCCACGCAACGCTGCGCGTCTCGCATACGCAATTTAGATCGGACAACGTGCTCGGCCTGTTGCCCGGCACCGATCCCGGCCTCGCGCCGCAGGTGGTCATCGTTTCGGCCCACCTCGACGGCTATGGCTATGGCGAGGCGGTGGCCGGTGACCGTCTCTATAACGGCGCGTTCGATGATGCGGCCTATGTGGCGACAATCATCCGTCTGGCCGAGGCACGCCATGGCCGGGGGTTCCGCCGCAGCCTGTTGTTTGCCGCGTTCACCGGCGAGGAAAAGGGTTTGCTGGGCGCGCGCTGGTTCGTCGCGCACCCGACGGTGGGCAAGACAAGGCTGGTGGCCGATATCAATCTCGATCAGCTGCGCCCGCTATTCCCGCTGCGCATCCTGACGATGCACGCTCTGGACGACACCACGCTCGGTGCGGATGCGCGCGCAGTGGCGGCGGCGATGCGGATCGAAATCCGCGCGGATCGCGAACCCGATCGCGGTCTGCTCCGCCGCGCGGACCATTGGCCTTTCCTGCAAGCGGGAATTCCCGCAACGGGGTTCGTGTTCGGCTATGATCCGGGCACCGGGCCCGAGCGGAAATACCGCGAATGGTATCGCACGCGCTACCACCGACCGCAGGACGATCTCGGCCAATCCTGGGACCCGGTGGCAGCGCGCGATTTCAACCGCTTCTTCTATGCGCTGACCGGCAGGATCGCAGACGCGCCGCAGACGCCCTCGTTCCTGCCGGCGAGCGAACTCGCGCCGCGTTAGCGACCGCGGCCGCCGCCGGCGCTGCCGGTCACGCGCACGCCCGCTTGCGGCTTGCGGCGTGCGCCGCCTCCACCGCCGCCGCCGAAGCCGCCCGGCTTGCCACCGCCACCGCCGCCCGCACGTCGCGGCTGACCCGCGCCGCGACCGGGTTGCGCACGGCCGCCGAAGTCCCGCGCGCCGCGCTCGTCACGTTCCTTGTCGGCGTGCGTCGGCTTGGGCAACTTGGCCGCCGCCGCGACGAAGCCGGGCGGCAGCGGGCGCGCCTCGATCGTCTGGCGGGTGAGCTTCTCGATGTCCTTCAGATAGCCGCGCTCGTCGCCCGCACAGAAGCTGATCGCCTCGCCGCCCGCTCCGGCACGCGCGGTGCGCCCGATGCGGTGGACATATTGTTCGGGGACATTGGGCAGTTCGAAATTGACCACGTGGCTGACCGCATCGATATCGATGCCGCGCGCGGCAATGTCGGTCGCCACCAGCACGCGGCTTTTGCCCGCCTTGAAAAAGGCCAGCGCACGCTCGCGCTGCGGTTGCGACTTGTTGCCGTGGATCGCATCCGCGCCGATGCCCGCCGCCACGAGATGGCGCACCACGCGGTCCGCACCGTGCTTGGTGCGCGTAAAGACGAGCGTGCGCTCCATCTTTGGGTCGCCGAGCAGGATCGTCAGCAGCGCCTGCTTCTCGCCGGCGTTCACATGCACGACCGATTGATCGACGCGCTCGGCGGTGGTCGCGACGGGTGCGACCGAGACCTTGACGGGGTTGGTGAGATACTTGTCCGCCAGCTCGGCGATCGCCTTGGGCATCGTGGCCGAGAACAGCAGCGTCTGCCGCTGCTTGGGCAACATTCCCACGATCCGCCGCAGCGCCGGGATGAAGCCCAGATCGAGCATCTGGTCCGCCTCGTCGAGCACCAGCACCTCGACGTGCCGCAGCGTCAGCGCGCCGCCATCGATCAGATCGAGCAGGCGGCCGGGCGTGGCAACGAGCACATCGACGCCGGGTTGCAGCGCGCGCACCTGCCGACCGATGGGGACGCCGCCATACGCGGTCTCCACAACCACGCGCAGGAAATGGCCGTAGGTCTTGAAGCTGGCGGCGATCTGTCCCGCGAGTTCACGCGTGGGTGCCAGCACGAGCATCCGGCACGCGCCCGTGGGGCGGCCCTTGGTTTTTGCGGTCAGCCGGTGGAGCGAAGGCAGCGCGAACGCCGCCGTCTTGCCGGTGCCCGTCTGCGCGATGCCGAGCAGATCGCGTCCATCGAGCACCGGCGGGATCGCCTGCACCTGAATGGGGGTGGGAGTGTCGTAGCCCTCGGCCGCGAGCGACTTCAGGAGGGGATCGGCGAGGCCGAGATCGGAGAAATAGGTCATGATAATACCTTGCGAGGACGCGGCCGCGCGATTTCGCACGCGCGGCGGGGCCGTTGAGACGACCCGCGTGAACAAGGGCAGTCGGGAACTAGGGTTTGGCTCGGCCCGAATCGCACACGGGGGTCACGCAGCCGGATCGGCACGGGGAAGTCCCGTGCCGTCGGTCACCTAAATGCAACGGAACGCGGCTGAAGTCAATCGGACGGTCCAGCGACGCTCCCGTGCCGGGCAAGGCCGTGCTAATCAACCCTCAATCGATTCGCCCGAGGTTGCTTCCCGCATGACCGATCAAGCCTTCGAAGTCCGCCGCGACGATCTCGCCGCCGCGCGCGTCGCCCCCGAGAGCCTCGAGCCCGCGCCCGGCGAGGCGCTGCTGCGCGTCGACCGGTTCGCGCTGACCGCGAACACCGTCACTTACGCGAGCCATGGCGACGCGATCGGCTATTGGGATTTCTATCCTGCGGAGGCGGGCTGGGGTCGCGTTCCCGCGTGGGGCACCGCGACGGTGATCGCCAGCCGCGCGCCCGGGCTGGCCGAAGGGGACCGGTTGTACGGGTTCCTGACGATGGCGGGCGCGGTGGCGCTGAAGCTCGAGGCAACGGGCGCGACAGGCTTCGCCGAGGTCAGCACGCACCGCGCCGACCTGCCGCATGTGTACAATCGCTATCGGCGCTGGGAAGCGGGGATGGGGGACGAGCGCTATACGATGCTCCTCCAGCCGCTGCACGCGACCGCGTTCCTGTTAGACGATTTCCTCGCCGAGAACGGCTTCTTTGGCGCGGACGCGGCGCTGATCTCGAGCGCATCGTCCAAGACCGCACTCGCGGTGGCGCATGCGATGCGCGAACGCGCGCAGCGGCCGCAGCTGATCGGGCTCACCTCGTCGCGCAATCTGGAGTTCACACGCGGCACCGGGGCTTACGACGAGGTGATCGCGTACGAGGAAGTGACCGCGCGCGATTCGGCGGTGCCGACGCTTTATATCGACATCGCGGGAGATCGACTGCTGCGCGCGACGATCCACCGACATTGGCACGCCTGCCTCGTCCATTCGGCGGCCGTCGGCGATACGCACCAGGGGATCGGCACGCATCGCCAGCAGCTCCCCGGCCCGCCGCCGGTATTCTTCTTCGCGCCGACCTGGCTGACGCGTCGCCAGGCCGACTGGGGCGCGGGCGAGGCAGCGCGACGGCTCGACCGTGCGTGGGCGAGCTTTGCCGATTACGCGCCGCAGTGGCTGCATGTCATCGAGGAACGGGGCGGTGACGCCGTGACGCGCCGCTGGGCCGAGTCGCTCGGCGGCGAAACCCCCCCGGCAGAGGGGCTGGTCCTCTCGCTGCCTGCCTGAACAGCGG
>JBBQJX010000249.1:0-3670 GCA_038326295.1 Sphingomonadales bacterium | reverse complement strand
GCCGCCGCCGCGTGGGCGAAGGCGGGTTCGAGGTCCGGCCCGGCAGCGACCGGTGCCGCAGCCTCGATCCGGCGACCGCCGGGCACGGCATCGATCAGCGCGCGCGCGAGCAGTTCGCCGACGCGCGCCGCATCGGGAACGGTGCGCAGCATCGGCACTGGCGCGCGGACCTGGAGCGGGCGGGCGTGCGGCCAGACCGAGAGATAGCCGAGCTTGAGCGGCTCGGTCAGCGTCAACGCGATATCGCCCGCGCCGCCCGGGGCGGGATTGATCGCCGCCGTGCCGATGGTGCGCAGCGGAATGTTGACGCATTTGGACAGCGCCACACCGAAGCGCATCACGATGCGGCGGTTGGTCAGCGTGTAGACCGTGGTGCGTGCCACCGCCCACGCGAAGAGGCAGAGCAGCCCGAGCGCGGCGGTGCCGAGCGCGAGCGTGATCGCGATGCCGAACGGGGCCGAACCGCCGATCGCACCCCAGAGCGCGAGGCCGCCGAAATACGCCCCGACCCAGCGCACCAGAAGCAAGCGACGCGCGAGCGGTGCCCACGCGGGCGACCCCTGCCACAGGATGCGCTCGCCCGGCGGCAGACGGCCCGGCAGGCCGCGCACGGGCTCATACTCATGCTCGGGCACCAGCGCCACGCTGCCGATCGCGGGCGTGGCGCTCACAGCAGCGGTTCCGAGCGGCCGGGCTTGGCGTACAGCCAGCCGCCGCCATAATAGCCCTGGACGCGCTCTTCCTCGTACAAGGTAATGCGGTCGGTGGCGTCGAGCGCGGGGACGTTGCCGAACTGATCGGCACGGATCGCATCGCAGCGGATTACGCCCCGGCCTTTATCGACGCGCGACATGAACATGGGTGCCAGCACCTTGCGGCCCGGCGCACCGCCGAACTGGCCGAGCTCCACCTCGTAATAGCGGATCAGCCGGTCCGACTTGTCGACCCACAGATCGGTCACACGGCCCGCGATGCGCTCGTCGCAGCCGACCACCTGCCAGCCCCGGAAATCGGGATCGTTGCGGCTGACCATGAAGCTCGGCGCGAGGCCGATGGGGACGATGCGGGGATGGCCTTCCATGTCCAGATCGGGGCGCTTGGCGCGCTCGGCATAAGCCCCCGGACCAACGCCCGAGAGCATCGGATCGCCGGTGGGCACCAGGGGCGCGCCGCCCGATGCGAAGGCGCGACGCGCGAGCGGTACACGCGTATCGCGCGTGTAATTGGGGGTCATCACCGTGCCCAGGCCGAAGGGCAGGCGGTAGGATTTGAGGTGCCCCTCCTCGAGCCATGTGCCCGTGCCGCCGAGCAGGCGGCCGGTAACCTCGTCCTCGAGCGGATAGCCTTCGCGGCGATCCTCGCGGCGCAGATAGATGATCAGCCCGAAGAAGAAGAGGCCGAAGGTCCACAGGCAGAGTTCGGCGATATCGAGCCGATCGGTCAGGAAGGGTTGGTGCATGGGTCCTCTCCTCAGGCGGGCAGGGGCAGGGTGGTCTGGACGGTAGGTTCAGTGCGCGAAAGCGGGCCAATCGCCACAAGCGTGGCGAACAATAGACCGATTTCGCAAAGGTACACACTCGCATAGCCGGTGGCGTGGCCGACAAGCGCGGCGCCGAAGCGGCCCTGCATGGCAAGATGGCCGATCACGTCGCGCATCGCCCCGCCGATCAGCACCGCAAGCCCGAGCGCGCTCGCGTGGACCGCGCCCCACGCACCGCAGGCCATGCCCGCATCGCCGCGACGTCCCAGCGCCATCGCGGCGGTGAGGGTGCCGACCGAAAAAAGCCCGCCCGAAAATCCGATCGCCGCCGCCCCCAGCCGCAGCGTGCCGACCGAGCCGAGCGGGGCGGCCATCAGCACGATCGCGAAGGCGGCGAGCCCGATCCCGACGCCGTTACCCGCGAGGCGGTGGGGATCCCCGCCCGCGTTCAGCCGCCGCGCCGCAAGCGCAAAGCCGCACAGTGCACCGCCCGCCCAGAGCGCGAGCAGCGTGGTGGTGCCACCCACGGTAAGGCCGAAGACCTGCCCGCCAAAGGGTTCGAGCAGCACATCCTGCATCGAGAAGGCAGCGGTCCCCAGCCCGACCGCGACGAGCAGGCGGCGCGTGCGGCCGTGCGCGACGAAATCGCGCCATGTCTGGCCGAAGCTGGCCGCCGCGCTGGCGACGATGGCGAAGCGATTGGCGTGGCGCGGCTCCTGCTTCCACAGCGCGACCACGTTCAGCACCATGGTCAGCGCCGCCACGCCCTGGATCACCTGAACGAGGCGGACGGGCGTGAAATGCTGGAGCACGCGACCGATCACCAGCGCGGTGACGAACGTGCCCACCAGCAGCATCACATACAGCAACGCCACCACGCGCGGGCGCGCATGATCGGGCGCAAGATCGGTCGCGAGTGCGAGGCCCGCCGTCTGCGCGGTGTGCATGCCAATGCCGACCATCAGGAAGGCGAACGCCGCGCCGATCTGCCCCGGCAGCACCGAGCCTGTGTTATCGCCCGAGAGGATCAGAATCGCGAACGGCATGATCGCAAAGCCGCCGAACTGCATCATCGTGCCGAACCAGATGTACGGCACCCGCCGCCACCCCAAGATCGACTGGTGGTTATCGGACTTGTAGCCGATCAGCGCGCGCAACGGCGCGAAGATGAGCGGGACGGACACCAGCGCCGAGACGATCCACGCGGGCATGTGCAGCTCGACGATCATGACGCGGTTGAGCGTGCCCGTGAGCAGCACGAGCGACATCGCAACCGAAATCTGGAACAGGCTCAGCCGCAGCAGGCGCTTCAGCGGCAGTTCGGGCGTGGCGGCGTCCGCGAACGGCAGCCACGCGGTCCCGACCTTGCCCCAGTCGATCTTCAACTTCATGCGCGCCGCCATTCGAGCGCCTGGCTCGTATAGAAGGATGCGCTGACGCGGGTGCTGCGTCCGGCGTGCCAGCCCGGCATCGCGGCCGTGAGTTTACGGGCGAGCGCGCCCGGCCCGGCGGGGATGATCGCGGGCGAGCGGTCGCTGCGCGGGAAGAGCTTGCCTACCGCCCACAGGATGTTGAGCGCGGGCGTACGCGGTGCGATGGTAAACGCGATGCTGCGCTCGGTGCGTTCGGCGAGCGACGCGACGGCGGCGGCGATGTCGTTCGTGCGATAGTGGATCAGGCTGTCCATCGCCACGACGTGATCGAAGCGGCCGAGACGGGGGCTGGCCATATCGCCCACTTCGAAGGCGATGCTGCCATGACCGAGATCGGTGGGCGCGCGCTCGCGTGCGATGCCGATGAGCTGGGCGGACACATCGATCGCGGTGACCTTCGCGCCCCGGCGGGCAGCCTCGACCGAAAGCGCGCCGGTGCCGCACCCTGCGTCGAGCAGCGTCAGGCCGGTCATGTCGGCGGGCAGAAAGCCGAGCAGCGTATCGCGCATCCGGTCGCGGCCCGCGCGGACCTTGGCGCGGATGCGCGAGACGGGCGCGTCCGAGGTCAGCCTGGCCCACGCATCGAACGCGGTGCGATCGAAATATTGCGTGAGGCTGGCGCGGCTGCGCGCATAGCTCTGCGAGAGGGCGGTGGCGGCGGTCATCACTCGAACCCCAGGAACTCGAAGATGTCGCGATCCTTCATCGGCACCGCGTCCAGAGCGTCGGTCCCCGCCCAGAGCATGGCGGCCAGCCT
>JBBQJX010000248.1:0-3689 GCA_038326295.1 Sphingomonadales bacterium | reverse complement strand
TCAGCACGGGGGCGACGATCTGCTGGACGGCGGCGGCGAGGAGGAGCCACCGGGCGATCTTCTCCTCTCCCGCGAAGCGGGGGAGGTGGCGCACAGCGCCGGAGGGGGTGCCGGGCGGCGAGGCCCCCTCCGCCCCCTGCGGGGGCACCTCCCCCGCTTCGCGGGAGAGGAGGGTCACGCCGCCACCGGAATCTGTTCGAGCGCCGCGCGCACCACCGCCACCGCGTTCGCGGCGTCGGCCCCGTTCGGCCCGCCCGCCTGCGCCATGTCAGCCCGCCCGCCGCCGCCCTGCCCACCCACGGCGGCGGCGGCGAGGCGCACGAGATCGACCGCACTCAGCCGCGCGGTCAGATCGTCGGTGACGCCCACGCTGACGCTGGCGCGACCCTCGTTGACCGCGACCATCACCGCGACGCCGCTGCCGAGTTTGGTCTTGGCGTCGTCGACCAGCCCACGCAGGCTCTTGGGATCGAGGCCTTCGATAACCTGGCCGATAAAGCCCATGCCCGCGACCCGGTCGGGCGCGGCGGGAGCAGCGGCGGCCGGGCCACCGCCGCCGAGCGCCAGCGCGCGTCTGGCGTCGGCCAGCTCGCGTTCCAGCCGACGACGGTCGTCGACGAGCGCCGCCACCCGCGCGGGGACATCCTCGGGGCGGGCCTTGATGGCAGCAGCCGCTTCGAGCAGCGCGGTTTCGCGTGCGGTGAGATATTGGCGCGCGGCCTCGCCGGTGAGCGCCTCTATGCGGCGCACGCCCGAGGCGACCGCGCTTTCGCTGACGATCTTGAACAGGCCGATGTCGCCCAGCGCGCCGACGTGCGTGCCTCCGCACAGTTCGACCGACCAGCTGCCATCGGCGGCGCGGCCCATGCTCAACACGCGCACTTCCTCTCCGTACTTCTCGCCGAACAGCGCCATCGCGCCCTCCGCGATCGCGGCGTCGGGGGTCATCAGACGGGTGGCGACGGGTGAGTTCTCGCGGATGTGGCGGTTCACTTCGCTTTCGACGGCGGCGACGTCCTCGCCCGTCAGCGCGCGCGGCTGGGCGAAATCGAAGCGCAGGCGATCCGGTGCGACGAGGCTACCCTTCTGCGTGACGTGGTTGCCGAGCCGATGGCGAAGCGCGGCGTGGAGGAGGTGGGTGGCCGAGTGGTTGGCGCGGATCTGGGCACGGCGGCTCCCGTCGATCGCCAGACGCACCTCGTCCCCCACGCGCACTTCGCCCGCGACGGTCGCGTGATGGACGAAGAGTTTGGCGAGCGCCTTGGTGGCGTCGCGCACGGTCGCGGTGAAGCGGTCGCCCGCGATGGTGCCCGCGTCTCCCATCTGGCCGCCCGACTCGGCGTAAAAGGGCGTCTGGTTGACGATGATCGCGACCTCGCCTTCGGCGGCGGGGACCGATGCCCCGTCCTTCACCAGCGCCACCACGCGCGCGACGGCGTGATCGGCGGTGTAGCCGACGAACTCGGTCGCCCCGACTGCGTCGAGCACGTCGAACCACACGGCGGCATCCTTCGCCTCGCCCGATCCGGTCCAGGCGGCGCGCGCGGCGCGCTTCTGCTCGGCCATCGCGGTATCGAACCCGGCGCGATCGACGGCCAGCCCCTGGCCGCGCAGCGCATCCTCGGTCAGATCATAGGGGAAGCCGTAGGTATCGTAGAGCTTGAAGGCGGTCTCGCCGGGCAGCGTCGCGCCCGGGGCGAGGTTGGCGGTCGCTTCGTCGAGCAGGCGAAGGCCGCGATCGAGCGTGACGCGAAACCGCGTTTCCTCCAGTTTGAGCGTCTCCTCGATCAGCGGCTGGGCGCGGACGAGCTCGGGCCACGCGGCACCCATTGCGCCGACGAGCGCGGGAACCAGCCGCCACATCAGCGGCTCGGCCGCGCCCAGCAGCTGCGCGTGGCGCATCGCGCGGCGCATGATGCGGCGCAGCACGTAGCCACGCCCGTCGCTCGATGGCAGCACGCCGTCCGCGATCAGGAAGCCCGCCGCGCGCAGATGATCGGCGATGATGCGATGACTGGCCTTCATGGGACCGCGCGGATCGGTGGCGGTAATCGCCGCCGACTGGCCGATCAGCGCCTGGAAGGTATCGGTCTCGAAATTGTCGGGCGTGCCCTGGAGTACGGCGGCGACGCGTTCGAGGCCCATGCCGGTATCGATGCTGGGGCGGGGCAGATCGAGGCGGGTGGCGGTGTCGACCTGCTCGTACTGCATGAAGACGAGGTTCCAGATTTCGACGAAGCGGTCGCCGTCCTCGTCCGGGCTGCCCGGTGGCCCGCCCGCGATGGCGGGGCCGTGATCGAAAAAGATTTCGCTGCACGGGCCGCACGGGCCGGTATCGCCCATCGACCAGAAGTTGTCGTTGGTGGCGATGCGGATGATGCGGTTGTCGGGCAGGCCCGCGATTTTGCGCCACAAAGCGGCGGCCTCGTCGTCGGTGTGATAGACGGTAACGGTCAGCCGATCGGGATCGATGCCCCATTCGCGCGTCAGCAGGCTCCACGCATGCTCGATCGCATCCGCCTTGAAGTAATCGCCGAAGCTGAAGTTGCCGAGCATCTCGAAGAAGGTGTGGTGCCTGAGCGTGTAGCCGACGTTATCGAGATCGTTATGCTTGCCCCCCGCGCGCACGCACTTCTGGGAAGACGCGGCGGTCTTGTAGGGGCGCGTCTCCAGCCCGGTGAACACATTCTTGAACGGCACCATCCCCGCATTGACGAACATCAGCGTCGGATCGCCAAGCGGCACGAGCGGCGCGGAGGGCACGACCGTGTGCCCCGCGTGCGCTAAATGATCGAGGAAGGATCGGCGAATATCGTTGCTGCTGGTCACTGCTGGCTCCGGCCCGGGATTGCGGCAGACATAGGGGGGTGCGCGGAAGGGGGGAAGGCGCGCTCAGCCCATCGGCGCGCCGCGCGCCACCAGCGGCACCAGCCTCGAATCCTCCAGCGCCGCCGTGCGGTGGCCGACGCCTGCCTGGTAGTCGGGATCGCGCACGAACTTCAGGAACGCGTCGATGCTGGGGTAGCGCACCAGCATCACCCTGTCCCAGCGCTCGGTTTGGGGGCCGATCAGCGGCAGGCCACCCTCGGCAAGGAAAAGCATCTCGCCCCCGGCTGCGCCGACGAACGGCCCGGCGTGCGCGAGATAGGCCTTGTAGGCGGCCGCCCCGCTCACCGGTGCGGACGGCGCGAGGCGGGGCGTTGCGGCGTAATCGGCGTGCTCTCGGAAACGCAGCAGGTTGAGCATCACCACCGGCCCCGCGATGCCGCGACCGTGCAGGGCCGCGAGCGCCTCGCGCGTGGGATCGATATGCGTCATGCGGCCCTTCTCCAGGGGCCGCGTGCGCGGCGCACTGGCCGATGCGCCCGCGTGCGCGTATCGGCAAGCCCATGCTCCCCGTACAACTGATCGGTCTAGCCGCCTCGCTCAGCCTGCTTGCGGGATGGCGGCTGTATCTGACTGTGCTCGCGGCGGGGCTCGCCATGCGGTTCGGGTGGATCGATGCGCCCGCGCATACGGGGCTGGGTGTGCTCGCGAGCTATCCCGTGCTCGGCATCGCAGCCGTGGGCACGCTGGCGGAATTCTTCGCGGACAAGATCGCGTGGGTGGATAGCGCGTGGGACGCGGTGCACACCGTCATTCGCCCATTGGGCGGCGCGCTGGTGGCGGCGGCGGTCATCGATCCGAAC
>JBBQJX010000247.1:0-3692 GCA_038326295.1 Sphingomonadales bacterium | reverse complement strand
CGGGCCGGGGATGTCGCTGGCGTGACACACCACCTGCCACGCGGGCCGGATCACGCGCGCTATCTCGACCGCGTGATATTCGGGATCGTGATACAGCCAGCCGGGCAGGCTCCAGTCTTCGAGCGGATCAACCGCCTCGTGCAAGATCGCCTCGCGCACATCCGCCATGTTCGCCATCGCCGCACTCCTGTGTTGTCAGCGTGACTAGGCCCACACGCCGGTGCATGGAAGCCGCGCCGGAGGAACCATGCAACATACCGACGTCGTGATCATCGGGGGCGGCCATAACGGCCTCACCTGCGCCGCCTATCTCGCCGCCGCCGGGCTGAAGGTCACCGTGCTCGAACGCCGCAACATCGTCGGCGGTGCGGCGGTGACCGAGGAGTTCCATCCCGGCTTTCGCAATTCGACCGCGAGCTACACGGTCAGCCTTCTCAATTCCAAAGTCGTCGCCGATCTGGAACTGCGCGCGAACGGGCTCGATCTGATCGAGCGTCCCTTCGCCAATTTCCTGCCCACCGCCGACGGCGGCTACATCAAGACCGGAGATGGGATCACCGAGGCCGAAGTCGCGCGCTTCTCGGCCAAAGACGCAGCCGCGATCGGCCCATACATGCACGAGCTCGATACGATCGCCGACGTGCTGCGCGATCTGGTCCTCGAAACGCCGCCCAACATCAGCGCGGCGGGGTGGCTCGATGCGCTGCCCGATCTGCTCGCCGGCGCGCGGCTGGGAAGCAAGGTGCGCCGCCTGACGATGGGCGAGCGGCGCGCGCTGCTCGATCTGTTCACGCGCTCGGCAGGGGATCATCTGGACGGCTGGTTCGAGAGCGCGCCGATCAAGGCGGTCTTCGGCTACGACGGCGTGGTCGGCAATTATGCGTCCCCCTACACGCCCGGCTCGGCCTATGTGCTGCTGCACCATGTGTTCGGCGACGTAACCGGCAAGAAGGGCGCGTGGGCGTTTGCCCGGGGCGGCATGGGCGCGATCAGCGACGCGATCGCGCGCGTGGCGACCGCGCGCGGGGTGGACATCCGGGTGGACGCGGGCGTGGCCGAGGTGATCGTCGAAAAAGGCCGCTCGGTCGGCGTCGTCATGACAAGCGGCGAGACGATCCGCGCGCGCGCGGTGGTGAGCAACGTCCACCCCCGGATGCTCTACGGCCAGCTGATCGCCCCCGCGCTCCTGCCGCCCGAATTCGCGCGACGAATCGCCAGCTACCGCTCCGGATCGGGCACGTTCCGCATGAACGTGGCGCTGGGCGAGCTCCCCAGCTTCACCTGCCTTCCCGGCCCGGGCCCGCATCTGTCCTCGGGCATCATCATCGGCCCGACGCTCGACTATATGGACCGCGCCTACATGGATGCGCGGCTGTATGGCTGGTCCACCAAGCCGATCATCGAAATGCTGATCCCCTCGACGCTGGACGACAGCCTTGCGCCGCCGGGCCAGCATGTGGCGTCGCTCTTTTGCCAGCATGTCGCCCCCGAGCTTCCGGGCGGCACCAGCTGGGACGATCATCGCGAGGAAGTGGCGGACCTGATGATCGCCACCGTGGACGAATACGCGCCGGGCTTCGCGGCGAGTGTGATCGCGCGCCAGATCCATTCGCCGCTCGATCTCGAACGCAAGTTCGGGCTGATCGGTGGTGACATCTTCCACGGCCGCCTGACGCTCGATCAGCTCTTCTCCGCGCGGCCGATGCTCGGCCATGCGGATTATCGCGGGCCGCTGGCGGGCCTCTACATGTGCGGCGCGGGCACGCATCCGGGCGGCGGCGTCACCGGCGCGCCGGGACACAATGCCGCGCGCGAGATCGTCAAGGACTTCCGGCGCGGGCGGCTCAAGCCGTAACGCGCACCTTGCGCTTGCGGTGCCAGACGAACCAGGCGATCGCCGCCAGCACTGCGATCACGATGATCGCATCCGCCCGGTGCATCACTGCCTTCACGCGCGGATCGGTGTCCCACGCATGGCCGAGCTTCATGCCGATCCACGCCAGCCCGAAGCACCACGGCCACGAGCCCAGAAAGGTGTAGAGGTGGAAGCGCACCAGCGGCATCCGCGCGATGCCCGCCGGGAAGGCGATGAAGCTGCGCACCACCGGCAACAGGCGGCAGACCAACACCGCGAGCCCGCCATAGCGTTTGAAGAACCTCTCGGCGCGGTCCAGATCGGCCACGTCGACGAGCACGTAGCTGCCGTATTTCGCTACGAACGCCCTCCCCCCGCGCTTGCCCAGTTCATAAGCTACGACCGACCCGATATTGCACCCGACCGCGCCCGCCGTGGCGACCCAGAACAGGTTCAGCTGGCCCGTGGCAACGAGATAGCCCCCGAACGGCATGATCACCTCGGACGGCAGCGGCAGACACGCGCTCTCGATCGCCATCAGCAGCGCGATGCCGACATAGCCGGTGGCCGAGATGACGGAGACGATCCACGCGGCGAGCGCGGCGAGAATGGCGGTGATGTGGGACATTGCGTGCTGTTCGAGGATCGCGATCGTCGAAGCAACCCTCGACCGGCCAACGAAGAGGTCGATCAGGCTCGCCTGGGTTGCTGAGTTGCTGCGGCCACTCCCCAAAGCGACCAACGCAAGCTGACAGACGAAATCGACCGGCCTCCCGTTAGGGCGACCGGCCGATCAGATCATTAGCTCGAATCGGCTAGGCGCGGCGGCGCGCCACCGCGAGGCCGACGAGGCCCAGACCGAACAGTGCGATCACACCCGGCTCGGGAACGAAAAACTGCGCGTCGGCGAGACCCGGATTAGCGCCATTCGTGCTGAGAACCGTGTAACGCACGAACTGCGCGGTAACGGGCGAGTTCAGCGACCCCAGCGTCTGGAAGCTGGCGATCGATGTCGGCTGCGTCGGTGTCGTCAGGAGCGGCGACGTGTAGGTCGCGACAATGCTGCTGAACGCAGCATCGGTTGCGAAGTCGAGCTGATACTGCGTTGTGAAGTCGGTGGTGCCGCCCACGAAAGAACCGTTGCCACCGCCGCTCGTCGTGCGGTCGGTCAACATGAACTTCTGGAACTGCTCGGGCATCGCAAACGCGAAATCGATGAAGCTGCCAGCACCGGTGCTGAACGCGGCCCAATCGGTGACATAGCGATTGGCACCCGTATCGATCGCGTTCGGAGCCTCGTAAGACGGAAACTGCGAACTTGCGACCGCCGAGACAGGCGTGATCGACGTCGCGGCGCTGGCGACGGGCGCGACGGCTACCGCAAGCACCGAATAGGCAATCGCGGCAAACGCAAATGTGTTGGACGACATAGCTAAGTCCCTGTTAATGACAGCAAAGACCTTTTAACCCTAGTTAGCTAGGGCGCAAGCGACTATTTCCCTAACGTTATGATCGAGTTGCGCGTGCCTGCACGCGGCTGCGATCATCGTACCGGCGGTGCCGCGCTCGCCACCGTCCAACCCCCGCCCAGCGCCTGGATCAGCTGCGCCGCGGCGACCTGCCGCGCCACCCCCGCCTGGATCGCGGCGCGGCGCGCCTGGAGCGCGGTGGTCTCCGCGACGATCACGTCGGTAAACGCGATCTGCCCCGCTTTGTACTGGTTGCGCCGTAGCCCTTCCGCCTCGCTCGATGCCGCCGCGCTGCGCTGTTGCAGCCCATATTCCTGATCGAGCACGCGCACGCCCAGCAACTGATCCTCCACCTCGCGAAACGCGGC
>JBBQJX010000246.1:0-3703 GCA_038326295.1 Sphingomonadales bacterium | reverse complement strand
GATGGCACCGCGCCCAGAGGGCGCGGGCTGGGGGTTTGGCGATGCGGCCGTGACGGCGGGGCGGATCGCGGTGGGCGATACGCTGGGGGTGAGCATCTATGAGATCGGGACGACGCTGTTCGCGGGCGCGCCGACGGGGGGTGGCGGCGGCACGAGCGGGCTCACCCCCGCGCCCGCCGCCGGGGGGACAGTGCTGCCGCCGCTCGCGGTGGGCGCGGACGGGCAGGTGACGATCCCCTATGTAGGCCGGGTGCGCGTGGCCGACCGGCTGCCGCACGCGGTGGAGGACGAGATCCGGGCCCGGCTGCGCGGGCGTTCGCAGGACCCGCAGGTGGTGGTGCGCGTGGAGCATGGGCTGGGCAGCAGCGTCATCGTGGGCGGCGACGTGCGCGCGCCGGGCCGTGTGCCGCTGAGCCTGGCGGGCGAGCGGCTGCGCGATGTGCTGGCGCTGACGGGAGGCCCGACGGGGCGTCCGGCGGACACCCGCGTGCGGCTTACGCGCGGCGGGGTGGCGGCGGAATTGCCTTTGGGCGAGATCGCGATCGGTTCGCCTGCGGACGTGCGGCTGGCGGCGGGGGACCGGATCGAGCTGGTGCGCCGCGCGCGCAGTTTCACCGCGCTGGGCGCGGCGCGGACGGTGGCCGAAGTGCCCTTCGAGGCCGAACGCGTGAGCCTGGCCGAAGCGATCGCGCGCACCGGCGGACCAATCGACGAACGTGCGGACGCGCGCGCGGTGTTCCTGTTCCGGTACGAGCCACGATTGGCCGGGGGCGAGGTGCCGACGATCTACCGGCTCGATCTGATCAACCCTGCGAGCTATTTCGCCGCGCAGCGCTTCCAGATGCGCGACAAGGATGTGATCTATACCGCGAACGCGCGGTCGAATGCGCTGACGAAGTTCCTGTCCTTGCTCAACCTGCTGGTCTCGCCCGCGTTCAACGCGAAGTTCCTGACGCAATAGGTGGGGGCGGAATCACCCCCCATCGCCTGCATGACCGGGATCGCGCGGTGGAAGCGCGCGCGGGTGGGGGCGATGCTGGGATCGCCGCCTTATCGGGCCACCGCGCGCGCCGCAGTGGCGTTGGCGCGCGCGCGCGGCGGGGCGGTGGCGGTGTGGGCGTCGCGCATGCCGGTTGGGCTGGAGGCCGCAGCGGCGGCGGCGGGCGTGCAGGTCGCGTGGGTGGAGGATGGCTTCATCCGCTCGGCGGGGCTGGGCGCGGCGCTGGTGCCGCCTGCGTCCATCTGCGTGGACTTCCGCGCGCCCTATTACGATCCGTGCATGGCGACCGATCTGGAGGTGCTGCTTCAGACGGCGGTGTTCGACGACGCGCTCGTCGCCCGCGCGGCGCGGCTGATCGAGGCAATCGTCGCGCGCGGGGTAACCAAGTATAATCTGGGCGGCGCGGTGCCCGATCTGCCCGAAGACCGCCGGATCGTGCTGGTGCCCGGACAGGTGGTGGACGACCGATCGGTGACGCTGGGCGGGGCGGGGATTGCCTCGATGGAGGCGCTGCTGGTGCGCGTGCGCGCGCTCGAGCCGGACGCGCACATCCTGTTCAAGCCGCACCCCGACGTGGATGCGGGACTGCGCGCAGGCGCGATCCCCGATGCGTTGGCGCTGGCGCATGCGGATGCGGTGGTGCGCGGGGTGTCGCTGGCGGGGCTGCTGGCGCAGGTGGACGGCGTGCACACGCTGACCAGTCTGGCGGGGTTCGAGGCGCTGCTGCGCGGGCGCGCGGTGACGGTGCACGGCCAGCCCTTCTATGCGGGCTGGGGGCTGACGCGCGATCTGGCACCAGTGGCGAGGCGGACGCGGCGGCTGGGCCTCGATCAGCTCGCCGCAGGAACGCTGATCGCGTATCCGCGATATTGCGATCCCGCGACGGGTAAGCCCTGCACGCCCGAGGCGCTGATCGACGCGCTGCCTGCTGCTCCTCCCGGCGGCGCGGGGCGGCGGGTGCGGGCGCTCGGCGGGCGGATCGCGGCGCGGGCGAGGGGTTAGCGGGTGAGCACGAGCATCTGATCCTCGGTCGGCGGCCCGGCGAGGACCTCGGCGCGTGTCGTCAGCAGCACGCCCAAGGAGGTATCGATCACGCTCAGCGCGAAACCGTGCGCGAGTATTTCGTCGAGGAAGCGCCCCGGATCGCTGTAGCGCGCGGCCGTGAACTCGAGAAACACCGTCATGGGCTGTCCGTGCGCGAGCATCCCCGCCATGCCTCGCCAGATCGACTCCTCGGCCCCCTCGACGTCGATCTTGATGAAATCGGGCTTGAGATCGGCGAAGCTGTCGAGGCGCTTCTGCGCGACCGACGCGCCGCCGACATCGCTGCGCCACGGCACGACGTGCGCGTTCTTGGGTTCGCCCGGAGGCACGATCACCGTGATCGCCGCCTCGGCATCCCCCAACGCGAGATTATGGACGGTCGTCGTCGAGCCGAAGCCATTGACGGCCACCGAGCGCCGCAAGCGGTCTGCGATCGCGGGATTGGGCTCGAAAGCGTCGACGCGGCCCGATGGCCCGACGAGATCGGCGATCAGCAAGGTGAAATACCCCAGATTTGCGCCGATATCGATCGCGGTCATCCCGGGGCGGACATATTTGAGCATCGCTTCGGTCGTCCAAATCTCCCAGTAGCCATCCATCAGCAGGTGGGTGGACAGTCCGACGTCGCCGGTGTCCACGAACATGCGGTAGCGCCCGAGCACGCGGCAGACGCTGGTCGTTTCGCCCAGGTACGCCGATCGGCACAGCGCGCGTATCGCGCACTCGTTCAGATACCGCGGCGGCCGCTGCAGCGACCAAATGTCAAAAATACCGCCGGTCGTTTCGAGCGCAGTCGCCGCCCGGGGCTCCACAGCGGACGATTCCAATGCTCCGCGCCGCTCAACCACGTTGCAATACCAGCATGTGATCGATGTTGTGCGACAGCGCGAACAGCTCCTTGCGCGTGATCGGTTGGACGCCGAGCTGGTAATCGATGATGTTGAGCGAAAAGCCGTGCCCCATCATCTCGTTGATGAAGCCGTGGGGATCTGGATAACGGGCCACGGTGAACTCCATGAAAATCGTAAGCGGGCGGCCGCGCGCGAGCATCGTGCCCATACCCGCCCAGACATGCTGTTCCCAGCCCTCCACGTCCATCTTGATGAAGTCCGCATCCTGTGCGCCTTCGATCAGATCGAGCCGGGTGGTCGCGACCTCGATCGCGCCCGGCTGGATATGGCCGAGGAGATGTCCGCCACCGGGTTGAGCGCGATCGATGATCATCGAGGCGCGCCCTTCGCTCGCGCCCAACGCCACTTCGTGCACCGTGGTGACCGGCGCGAAGCCATTGATCGCCACGCTTTGCCTCAGCCGACCGACCATCGCGGGATTGGGTTCAAATGCGATCACGCGCCCGGCGGGGCCGACCAGATCGGCGAGCAGCAGGGTATAATATCCGAGGTTCGCGCCGATATCGAGCACGGTCATCCCCCGCCGGACATGGCGCAGCATCGCCTGGGTCACCCACATTTCCCAGAAGCCCTCGAGCATCAGGTGCGCCGAGATGCTCGTGTCCTCGGTATCGACGTACATCTTGTAACGCCCCAGCACGCGGCAGAGCGATGTGGTACCGCCGAGATAGGCGTTGCGGCAGCACGCACGGATTTCGGCCTCGTTCTCGTGGCGCTCCCCTTCGAGCAACCGCCAGATATCGTAAAT
>JBBQJX010000245.1:0-3711 GCA_038326295.1 Sphingomonadales bacterium | reverse complement strand
CGACCGGCTCGCTGGCGATTTCACGCGTGAAATCGACCGCGACGACATTGTCGGCGACGGTGGCGGGCACAGTTTCGATCGGGGCGAGCCCTTTAAGCGCGTTGGCGGTCCACGTTTTCGCCAGCGCGGCGAAATCGAGGTCGCAGTCGATCCGGTCGGCAACGCGCGTGCCGCCGAGTTCGGCCAGCCGCGCGTCGATCGCCTTGCCGATCGTGCAGAAGCCCGCATAGCTCGTGTCACCCAAGGCGAGCACCGAGAAGCGCGTATCGGGCAGGCGCGGCGCGGTGTCGGCCATCAGGGCTGCATAGGGGTGCGCGGCGCGCGCGGGGGGTTCGCCCTCGCCCCAGGTGGCGGCGATCACCAGCAAATCGCGCTCCTTGGCCAAGGATGCGACGTCCAGATCGGCCATGTCCACCACGCGCGGGCGGAAGCCCTGCTTGCGCGCTGCGGCAGCCGCCGCATGGGCCAGCGTCTCGCAGTTGCCGCTCTCGGTTGCGTACACGATGGTCAGCGGCTGCGAGGGCCGTGCCGGGGCGGCGGGCTGGGCCACCCCCGCCGGCGCGGTCCCAGCCGCCGCATCGAGCCCTGCGAGGAAGCCCGCGAGCCAGTGGCGCTGCATCGGTGTGGTGGCGAGCAGGACGGTGTCCAGCGCCACGCGCGTCGGCGCATCGAAGGGCGCGGTGGGGGGGAGCAGAGCGGGCTGGGCCATGGCGGTGTATGTCGGCGGCGGGGGCGTGCGATCAACCCGAACCATTTTGCTTTCTTCTGGCAGCGCGGAGCATGGCATTCTCCGCAACCGCGTTCGCGCACCCGTCGTGTCGCTATTCGCGTGCGCACACTTGCCGCAGGGAGCATGACATCCTTTCTGGTAGCGTATGCAGACGCAAACCGCCCCCTCGCCCGATGCCGCCCCGACGCTGCGCCTGGCACCGCCCTGCGATCCGGTGGAACGTGCGGCGGCGCTTTCGGACGCGATGACGGGCATGTCCTTGCGCGAGCGGATCGCGCTGATCGAGCGCACGATCGAGGGGCGTATCGTGCTGACGATGGGCTTCGGAATCGAGGGCCAGGTGATCGCGCACGCGCTGCACGGTGCGCACAGCCGGGCCGAATGGGTGACGATCGATACCGGGCGACTGTTTCCCGAGACGATGGACGTGTGGGCGGCGACCGAGGCGCGCTTCGGGCGGACCATCCGGGCGATCGCGCCGTCGGGCGCCGCGACCGAGGCGCTGGTGGCGCGCGATGGAGCGTACGGGATGCGCGCCTCCGTCGCGGCGCGCGAGGCGTGCTGCGAAATCCGCAAGGTGGAGCCGCTCGGCCGTGCGCTCGACGATGCGGCGGTGTGGGTGACCGGACTGCGCAGCGGTCAGAGCACGGCGCGCGGGGGCACGCAGTTCGTGACGTGGGACACGCGGCGCGGGCTGTTCAAATTCTCGCCGCTGGCAGACTGGAGCAAGGAGCAGGTCGAGGCGTACATCGGCATCCACGATCTGCCCTACAACGCGCTCCACGATCGCGGCTTCCCCTCGGTGGGCTGCGCGCCGTGCACGCGCGCGGTCAAGCTCGGCGAAGACGAACGCGCGGGCCGCTGGTGGTGGGAGACGGGCGACAAGGAATGCGGGCTGCATCGGCGCGCGGCGGCTTAGGCGCGGTTGCGCGCGGCGGGCGGCGGATATACATCGGCGGCTTCGCGGAGTGGAGCCGGACCATGAAGATCGCAAGATGGGGAAATAGCCTGGCGGTGCGGCTGCCCGCCGAGACGGTTCGCAATCTGGGCCTGAAGGAAGGCGAATCGGTCGAGATCATGCTCAAGCGCGGCGGCGAGGAGCTCGATCTTGGCTTCGAGGAGCGGCGTCGGCGTGCGGTGGAGCGGATGCGCGCGATGCAGGTGACACTTCCCCCCGGCTACAAATTCGACCGTGAGGAGGCCAACCGGCGCGGCGAGTGAGGCCGTTTCTCGATACGAACATCCTCGTCTATGCGCATTCGGACGATCCCCGGGGCGCGGTTGCAAGAGAGCTGGTGGGCACGGCATTCCAGACGAGCGCGCAGGCGATCGGCGAGTTTGTCAACATCGCGCGCAAGAAACTCGGCCGCGATTGGCCCTGGATCGAGGAGGCGGTGTTTGGAATGACCGACAACGCGCTGATCCATCCGCTGACACTCGATACCGAGTTGGCGGCAATGAAGCTGGCGCGTGTTTACGGCTTCCACATTTATGACGCGCTAATGGTCGCGGCCGTGCTTGCGGCGGGCGCGAGCGAACTGCTGAGCGAGGACATGCAGGGCGGGCTAGTGGTAAACGGCCGGCTGACGATCCGGAACCCGTTTGTTGCCGATCGCTGAAAGAAACGGGCGAACGGCAAGTAGAAGCGCTGTGCGGTTATTGGCGCTCGCCGAACGAGATCGGGTATGCGCCTGTGCGGATGCCGATCATCGGGTCGGCGGCGGCGATTCCGGCGGGGAGGTTGCCCGGCAGGAACAACAGCTGCTTGTCATCGCCCACTTGGTCGCGCGACACGCGCTCGATCGTGATCGTGCCGAGCTTGACCAGCCGCCGCGATTCGGGCCACGCGGTCGATGGGTCGTCGAGCTTGTCGCCCGCTGCGGCAACCTGCGCGTACCAGTCGAACCGCACCGGACCAGCAGCAACCCGCTTCACGATTTCCGTCCTCAGGTAATTCGGACCGCGCGCCTTTGCCGTCGGAGCGTCAAGGAAATGCTCGCCAGCCAGCGGCACAAATCGATAGCGGACCGCAGTCGAGTGTCCGGCCGCATCGGTGAAGGTGAACGCATTCACTCCGGAATACGGATTTGTCGCGTAACTTGCCGGAGGCGGCTTCTGGCTGGTGAGGAACTTCGCGGCTGCCAGGTGCGCACCCAGGAACCGGTCGAGCGCTGTCGGTTTGGCAGCGCCCGCGCCGCTCGCCCCGACCGCGCGGAACAGTTCGCCGAACTCGGCTGCCGTCCTGACCGGGAAGCCGTTGAAGCCGTGCGCAACGATGTCCATCGTCGCGCTGTCGAATGTTCCGAACTTGATCGCAAACCCGCGCGGACTGGCGTTGGGATCGTTGTCGGGGATCGCGGGCAAGCCGGTGAAGTCCGAAAAGCGCGCGACGATAGGCGTCGGCCGGACGAACAGCGCAGCCCGGCTGAGCGTGCGCGCCGTGGCGGCGGGGGTGAAGTGTCCGAAGAGGATGATCCCTTTGGCGTGGACGGCGCGCGCATGATGTTCGCCGAACGCGCTGTGCAGCGCGGCAACCAGCTGCCCGGGCAACGCGTCCTGCGCGCGCGCGACGGGGGGCAAGGAAACGATTGCGCAGCTCGCGAGCAACACCGCGCCCGTCGTGCGTAAATTGCGATGCGAACGAAACATTCCCACAGCCAGCCCCCTCGGCACCCTATCGAAGGCAGTGACGGTAGCGGATTTGCGGATGTCGGGCAACGATGGTCGTTACCCTCGCGTCGAGACCGATCCTGAATTGGCGGTGTGGGATAGTTCGCCGTGGGGGATTTGCCTCGGCCTCGGCGGCAATTCACGGATCGGGGTGGGAGCGGCTCAAAGCGGCAGCGCGGTCGTGCTTTTGATGCGTTCCATTGAGAAGCGGCTGGTGACGTTCTTGAGCGGGGCCAAAGCGATCAGGCGTTTGTAGAAGGCGTCGTAGGCGGCCATGTCGGCGACGATCACGCGCAGCAGGTAATCGACAT
>JBBQJX010000244.1:0-3722 GCA_038326295.1 Sphingomonadales bacterium | reverse complement strand
TGGGCTGGGTGATATCGGGGAACAGCGTGGTGAGAGCGGTGACGCGCATGGGGGCCGCTTAACCGTCCGCTCATTGGCATGAAAGGATGGCGTGGTTAAGGACTGGCGATGATCCGTAGCCGTGCCCTCGCCTCCGCCCTTGTGTTGACCCTTGCCGCCACCGGGCTGGCCGCGTGCGCGGGGGGGAAGAAGCCGCGCGCGGACACCAAATATGTCGCGCGCGATGTGGAGACGCTGTACGCCAACGCGCGCCGTCTGCTCGATCAGAAGCTTTACAAGGAGGCCGCGTCCGCGTTCGACGAGGTCGAGCGCCAGCACCCCTATTCGGTCTGGGCGCGCCGCGCACAGCTGATGAGCGCGTTCAGCTACTGGGCGTCGCGCGATTACTCGCAGTCCGTCCTGTCGGCGCAGCGGTTCCTCGCGTTGCATCCGGGGTACAAGGACGCACCCTACGCCTATTATCTGATCGCGATCAGCTATTACGAACAGATCAGCGACGTGCAGCACGATCAGAAGACGAGCCAGCAGGCGCTGGACGCGCTGACCGAGCTCGTGCGGCGTTATCCCGCCACCCCCTATGCGGCCGATGCGCGGCTGAAGATCGATCTGGTGCAGGACCATCTGGCGGGCAAGGAGATGGAGATCGGCCGCTTCTACCAGGGCCGCAAACAGTGGCTGGCCAGCGTCGGGCGGTTCCGCAACGTGACCGAGAATTTCGGCACGACGAGCCACACCCCCGAAGCACTGGAGCGGCTGGTGGAGAGCTATCTGGCGCTGGGGCTGCCCGAGGAAGCGAAGAAGGCGGGCGCAGTGCTGGGATATAATTATCCGGGATCGCCATGGTACGGGCGCGCGTACGGCTTGCTGAACAAGCACCGCGCGGCCTAGGTTCGCGCCCATGCTGACGTCGCTGACCGTTCGCGACGTGGTGCTGATCGAGGCGCTCGATCTGGAGTTCGGCCCCGGCTTGCTCGCGTTGACGGGCGAAACGGGCGCGGGCAAATCCATCCTGCTCGATGCGCTGGGGCTGGCGCTGGGCGGGCGGGGCGAGGCGGCGCTGGTACGCGGCGGGGCGGCGGCGGCAAGCGTGGCGGCGGAGTTCGCGGTGGGGGCGGACCATCCCGCGCGCGGCGTGCTGACGGACAATGGGCTGGAGGCCGGGGGATCGATCCTGGTGCGGCGCACGCTGCGCGCGGACGGGCGCGGGCGCGCGTTCGTGCAGGATACGGCGGTGGGCGTGGGGCTGCTGCGCGAGCTGGGCGGGCTGCTGGTGGAAATCCACGGACAGCATGACGAGCGCGGGCTGCTCAAAGCGGCGGGGCACCGGGAATTGCTCGATGTGTTTGGCGGGCTGGAGGGGCCGGCAGCCGAGGTCGCGCGCGCGTGGGAGGCGTGGGCGCGCGCGGGCGAGGCGGAGCGAACCCACGCGGGCGAGAGCGTCGCATCCGAGCGCGAGCGCGAGTGGCTCGAGCATGCGGTTGCCGAGCTGGACCGGCTCAACCCCGAGCCGGGGGAGGAGGCGGCGCTGGCGGACGAGCGCGCGGCGATGCAGAAAGGCGCGCGGCTGGCGGGCGATCTGGACGCGGTGACGGGCCTGCTCGGGGGATCGGAAGGTGCGCTGTCCTTGCTGCGGCAGGCGGCGCGGCGGCTGGAGCGGGTGGGCGGCGAACATGAGGCGCTGGCCGTCGCGCTGGCCGCGCTCGACCGGGCGGTGGGGGAGGGGGCCGACGCCGAGGGCGCGCTGGAGGCGGCGGCGGACGCGCTGGCATTCGATCCGATGCGGCTGGAGGCGGTGGAGACGCGGCTGTTCGAGCTTCGCGGCGTGGCGCGCAAGCACCGGGTGGAGGCGGATGCCCTTGCGGCGCTGGCGGACGAGCTACGCGGGAGGCTGGAGGCGATTGCCGACGGGGCGGGGCGCGCCGCGCGGCTGGCGGCCGAGGCGGCGCGGGCTGGGACCGCGTATGCAGCGGCGGCGGAGCGGTTGGGAGCGGTGCGGCGCGCGGCGGCGGCGCGGCTGGACGCCGGGGTGTCGAGCGAACTGGCACCCTTGAAACTTGATGCGGCGCGTTTTCGCGTGGGGTTCGCGGCGCTGTCCGAGAGCGGCTGGGGACCGGGAGGCATCGACCGCGTGGAATTCGAGGTGGCAACCAATCCGGGCGCGCCGTTCGGGCCGCTGCTGAGGATCGCAAGCGGGGGGGAGCTCAGCCGCTTCACGCTGGCACTCAAGGTGGCGCTGGCGGCGACGCGCCAGGCCGCCACGTTGATCTTCGACGAAATCGATCGCGGCGTGGGCGGCGCGGTGGCGAGTGCCATCGGCGAGCGGCTGGCACGGCTGGCCATCGACACGCAGGTGCTGGTGGTGACGCACAGCCCCCAGGTCGCGGCGGCCGCCTCGCGACAATGGCGCATCGAAAAGCGCGCCGACGCCGGGGGAACGCGTACGCACGTGGCCGCGCTGACAGCCGGTGAACGCCGCGAGGAGATTGCGCGGATGCTGAGCGGTACCGAGGTGACGGCGGAGGCGCGCGCGCAGGCGGGGCGGCTGCTGGGGGGCGGGAATCTGGGAACGTTGTTGTGAGCCGCTGGGCGCGAATTGGGGACGCGATCGTCTCAAAATTTGCGACCCGGGTGCGAAGTTGGCTTCCTGAAAGCCGACGCCGCACGAGGTATCGAGACGCCCCGGCTCTCAATGCCCCCCCCGTCGTTCATAGGCTCGCCGCTGAGAGAAATTGGGAGACTGTCGTGAATAAGCAAGGCCAGGCCGAGACCGCGCGGTCGTGCGAGTTTCGCGTATGAGGGCGCATCGCATGAGCGTTCCGGTCCTGCGCACGGGACATAATTGCTGGCGGATCGAGCGGGCTCGCCGCATGGCCGTGATCATCGACGCGCAGGACTATTTCGGCCATCTCAAGACTGCGCTGCTCTCCGCGCGTCATTCGGTTTTGCTGATTGGCTGGGATTTCGACGCGCGCATTGCGCTCGATCGCGATGCGACCCAAGGCTCCCGTCCCAACAAGGTGGGCGAACTGCTCCGCCACGCGGTGAACCGTAATCCGCAGCTCCAAATCTATATACTGCGCTGGGACCTCGCCTTCCTGGAAATGCCGTTCCGCAGCACGACACTGCGCTTCCTGTTCGACTGGCTTTCGCACGATCGCATCAATTTCCGCCTCGACAGCCATCATCCGATCGAGGCGTGCCATCACCAGAAGATCGCCGTGATCGATGACGCGCTCGCCTTCTGCGGCGGCATAGATATCACGATGGATCGCTGGGACACGCGCGCGCACCACGACGACGAGCCGGGGCGGCGGCAGCCCCATGGCAAGCGATACCGCCCTTGGCACGATGCGACGGTCGCGGTGGATGGCGCGGCCGCCAATGCGCTCGGCGATCTGGCGCGCGAACGGTGGTGCCGCGCGACGGGCTGGACGCCCGCCCCGCCGCCACTGGACCTGGCGCGCTGGCCTGACACGCTCGAACCGACGTTCCGCGATGTGGACATCGCGATCGCCCGCACGCGCGCCGCCTATGCCGGTGCGCCCGCGGTTCGCGAGATCGAGGCGCTGTATCTGGCCGCGATCGCCTCGGCGCAGCGATCCATCTACCTGGAGAGCCAGTATTTCAGCGCACCTGTGATCGCGGATGCGATCGCGCTTCGGCTCGGCGAGGCAGACGGGCCGGACGTGGTGATCGTCAATCCCAGGAGTGCGGAAGGCTGG
>JBBQJX010000243.1:0-3750 GCA_038326295.1 Sphingomonadales bacterium | reverse complement strand
CTCGACCGCCATTTCGGCGAGCATCGATTGGACGACGGGGTTGTCGGACAGGGTTTTGCCTTGGAGGCGGCGCATGGTGGCGCGGTGCGTGGCTTCGTCCAAGGCGCGGCGTGCGAAACCCAAAGCCGCAGCACCCACGGTGGTGCGGAAGATGTCGAGCGTGGCCATTGCGTGCGCAAAGCCGCGGCCGGGCTCGCCGAGCAGCGCATCGGCGGGCAGCCGCATCGCATCGAAGCGCAGCGTGGCGAGCGGGTGGGGGGCGATGACGCGGATGCGCTCGGCGATGACGAGGCCGGGGGTGGCGCCGGGCACGATGAACGCGGACAGGCCCTTGGCACCCGGCGCCTCGCCGGTGCGCGCGAAGAGGACGTAATAGTCCGCGATGCCGCCGTTGGAGATGTAGGTCTTGCCGCCATCGACGATGTAGCTGCCATCGGGCTGGACGCGCGCGGTGGTGGCGGTGGCGGCGACGTCCGACCCCGAATCGAGTTCGGTCAGCGCAAACGCGGCGCACGCGGTGCCTGCGGCGACGGCGGGGAGGTAGGCCGCCTGCTGCGTGCGGGTGCCGAACAGCGAGATCGTGCCCGAGCCCAGCCCCTGCATCGCGAAGACGAAATCGGCGAGGCCGGAGTAGCGGGCGAGCGTTTCGCGGATGAGGGAGAGGCTGCGGACGTCGAGCGCCTCGTGGATGCCGCCGTGCGACGCGGGGACGACATGGCGCAGCCATCCGCCCTGGCCGAGCAATCGGAGAAGGTGGCGGCATTGGCCGTCGATATCCTCCTCGCCGTGGGGGAGCGGCGCGAGGTGGGTTTGGCACCACGCTTCCAGATCGCGCGCGAGGGTGCGGTGATGGTCCGCAAGGAAGGGCCAGTCGAGGAAGCTGGTGTCAGGCATCGGGCGCGCGCCCTGCCTCTGGCAGCGCACCCCCACCCAACCCTCCCCACAAGGGGGAGGGCTTCAGATTGCGGCTGAACGAACGCCCTCCCCCTTGTGGGGAGGGTTGGGGTGGGGGTGCGCTGCGGGGCATCGCCGTCAATCCCCCTCGAATACCGGCTGGCGCTTGGCGGCGAAGGCCTCGAATGCGCGGGCGAAGTCGTTGGTGGCCATGCAGATGGCCTGCGCCTGGGCTTCCATCTCGATCGCGGTTTCGACCGACACCGACCATTCGGTCTGGAGCATCGTTTTGGTGATGCCGTGCGCGAACGTCGGCCCCGCCGCGAGCGCGGCGGCGAGCGCGTGGGCTTCGTCGGCGAGTGCGTCGGCCGCGACAAGGCGGCTGTGGAAGCCCCAGTTATAGCCCTCTTCGGCGGTCATCACGCGGCCAGTGTACAGCAGTTCGGCCGCCCTGCCCTGCCCGATGATGCGCGGCAGGATCGCGCACGCGCCCATGTCGCAGCCTGCCAGCCCGACGCGGGTAAAGAGGAACGCGGTTTTGGTGGCGGGGGTGGCGAGGCGAAGATCGGACGCCATCGCAAGGATCGCCCCCGCGCCGACGCAGATGCCATCCAGTGCGGCGACGATGGGTTGCGGGCAGACGCGCATCGCCTTGACCAGATCGCCCGTCATCCGCGTGAAGGCCAGCAGTTCGGGCATCGCCATTTTGGTCAGCGGCTCGATGATCTCGAACACGTCCCCGCCCGAGCAGAAATTGCCGCCCGCGCCGGTGAGCACGATGGCCTTGACGGCGGGCGCATAGACCAGCGCCCGGAAGAGATCGCGCAGTTCGGCATAGCTTTCAAAGGTGAGCGGGTTCTTGCGCTCCGGCCGATTGAGCGTGAGCGTGGCGACCTTGTCCGTGAAAGACCAGCCGAAGTGGTTAGGCGTATAGGCGTTGGGATCGAAGTTCACATCACCTCTCCGCCCGCGATCAGGATGGTCTGGCCGGTGATCGACCGGCTCGCGGGCGCGCACAGCCATAGCACGGCGTGCGCCACCTCGTCCGGATCGATCAGCCGACCCTGCGGATTGTGTCGGGTGAGTTCGGCCGCGGCAGCTTCGGAGGTCCGGCCGGTTTTGGCGACGATGTTGGCGACCGCGCCCGAGACGATCCCGGTATCGGTGAAGCCGGGGCAGACCGCGTTCACCGTGATGGTCGTCGCGGCGAGTTCGAGTGCCAGCGCGCGCACGAGGCCGACCGCGCCGTGCTTCGCCGCGACATAGGCCGACGTGTACGCGTAACCGCGCACGCCCGCAGTCGATGCGATGACGATCAGGCGGCCCTGGGCGGCGGCGTGAAGGCTTGGCAGCGCGGCCTGCGCGGTGAGGAAGACCGCATCGAGGTTGATCGCCATCATGCGCCGCCACTGCTCGGCGGTAGTGCGATGGAACGGCGCGGCTTCGGCCGCGCCCGCGTTGGCGATGACGATGGTGGGCGGGCCGAAGGCGTCGGTCGCGGTCGCGAAGGCTTGGGCGAGCTGGCCTGCATCGGTCACATCGGCAACCGCAGTGTGTCCACGCGGCAAGCTAGCGGCGACCTCGGCGAGCCGATCGGCGCGGCGACCCACCAGCGTGACCGCCGCACCCGCCGCCCCAAGCGCGCGCGCGATCGCCGCGCCGATCCCCGTGCCGCCGCCGGTGATCAGCGCGTGGGCATCGGCGAGCGGGAGTGGAGCGGACAAACGTGAATCCTCAACTACCACATCCGTCTGCACCATTCCGGCCGCGCGCCGCAAGCGCAGCGGCGCGGCCGCCGCTTGTCACGCGCCATGGACCTCGAAATCGACCACGATGTTGTCACGGGTCGCGTTTGAATAGGGGCAGACCGTGTGCGCCTCGGCAACCAGCGCCTCGGCCTCGGCCTGGCCGAGCGGGGGCAGGCGCACCACATGGCGGACCGCGATCGTGAAGCCCGGTCCCGCCTCGTTCGGGCCCAGCGCGACGTGCCCTTCCACACTCGATCCGGCCATATCGAGGTGCTTGGGCCCGGCGACGAACTTCATCGCGCTGTGAAAGCAGGCCGAATAGCCCGCCGCGAACAATTCCTCGGGGTTCGATCCGGTGCCGGGGCCGCCCATCTCCTTTGGCGGGGTGAGGACCAGATCGATGCGACCATTGTCCGAATGGACGCGACCTTCGCGGCCGCCCTCGGCGGTTGCGGTAGCTTCGTAGAGTTTTTTCATCGATCCACTCCGGTGCTCCCGCTCCCATCGCGCGGGCTGCGCCGAAGTAAACGGCAGAGCCGTGCTCGATCAAGTGGCGTGGCTCCGGCCCGCCTTCGTCCGCGATCTTGAGAGCGATATCCGGCTTGGGACTCTGCTTGAGCAGCCGCTCTTATATCCCGCCCGCCCACGCCGCGACATCGGCTGCCATCGCGTTCGCGGCCGCATTCAGGCCCTCGGCAACCGTATCGGGTTCGGCGCTCGCCACCGGGCGAACCGTATCGAACCGGCGCGCGCCGATCAGTTTGCGATCGGGGCCGGTCAGCACCGCATCGAAGCGCAGCCGCACCTGCGGGTGGCCGGGATCGCGCAGGTCCAGCCCGAACTCGACCAGCGTGCCCGCGAGGCGCTTGTCGGCGCGCGCGTCGATGGCGGTGGCGGGAAGCGCGACAATGCCCTGGCCGCGCGAGAAGGTATCGATCAGCACGCGCTGGAACTGCTTGGAGGGCTGTTCGGCCCAGGTCGCGCCGGTCAGGTAGGTCACGCGCGTGTCCGCCTCGATCACCGGCAGGCGCAGCGTTTGCAGCGTGCCGACGAGCGTGGGCTGTTCGACGAGGATCGTCGTGCGCGGTGCCGCGCTGCCCGGCGGCGG
>JBBQJX010000242.1:0-3750 GCA_038326295.1 Sphingomonadales bacterium | reverse complement strand
GGAAGCGCAGGCCCGACGTGACGCCGATCTTATCGATCAGCGCCGCGCCGCTTTCGCGCATATTTGTGGCAATGCGCGTAAAATCGCCCTTTTCCCAGAGGGCCGTGTTGGAATTCATGGTCGGACTCCGCTTGTTGAATGCGCGCTCGCCCTAGTGGGCCTCGGAGCACAACGCAACACTTTTCATGACAATTTGTCCCGGAAAGTGAAAGTTGGAGACTGGCACAGGGCTTGCATTGCCATTCCCGTCGGCACCGCTCGCCGATCCTGTCCGGAGCCTTCGACCATGTCCGTCATCGATCGCTATTTCGGCGTCCACGCCGCCGCGCTCGAACTGCGCGCCAAACGGCTCGATCTGCTCGCGTCGAACATCGCGAACGCCGCCACGCCCGGCTACAAGGCACGCGATCTCGATTTTTCCGCCGAATTGCGCGCCGCCAGCGGCGCGGGCACGCTTGCGGCCACCGCCCGTGGGCACATGCCCGAGGCTGCGGCAGGAACCGGCCACGCCGCCGCCTTCCGAATCCCCGTCCAGTCCAGCCTCGATGGCAACACCGTCGAACTGTCCACCGAACAGACGCTCTTTGCCGAAAACGCGGTGCGCTACCAGAGCAGCCTGTCCTTCATCAACGGCCGCATCGCGCAGCTCAGCGCCGCGCTGAAAGGCGAATGATGGCGGGGATGAGCGTCTTCGATATCGCGGGCAGGGCGATGTCCGCGCAGCTCGTGCGGCTGAACACCACCGCGTCCAACCTCGCCAATGCGGGCCAGGTCGCGACGCGTGCGGAGGATGCTTACCGCGCGCGCAAGCCCGTCTTCGCCGCCGTGCTCGACGGCAGCGCGCGCGCCACCGTGCGCGTCGACGATGTGGTCAGCGCGTCCGCCGCGCCCGTGCGCCGTTACGATCCCGGCCATCCGCTGGCGAACAAGGACGGGTATGTTTTCGAAGCTGCGGTCGATCCCAATCAGGAACTGATCGAAATGGTCGAGACCGCGCGCCAATATCAGAACGATGTGGAGGTGCTCCAGACCGCCAAGTCGCTGATCTTATCCACGCTCAAACTCGGACAGTGAGGTTTGCATGACGAACGGCGTCAATAACTTGACCGGCATCGGTCAAAGTCCTGTCACTTTTGCCTCGTCCAAGGTCGGCAAGACTTCGCTCGACCAAGCGGATTTTCTGAAACTGCTCACAGCCCAGCTCAAGAACCAGGATCCGACCAAGCCCGTCGACAACGATCAGCTCGTGAGCCAGCTCGCGCAGCTCTCGACCGTCGATGGCATCAACAGGCTCAACACCACCGTGACAGGCATCGCAAACCGTCTGCCCGCTGCCACGACCCCCGCGCATCCCGCGCCCGTCAAATAGCTTCCCGCCCAGACAGCCACCAAGGAGCAGACCCCATGGCCCTCTACACTTCGCTGACCGGCCTCAACGCAGCCAACACCGATCTGTCCGTGATCGCCAACAACATCGCCAACGTCGGCTCCACCGGCTTCAAGAAAAGCCGCGCCGATTTCGGCGATATCTTCGCCAGCTCCGCCCAATCCGATCCGCGCAAGACGGTCGGCATCGGCACGCTCTACAAGGGCACGCGCCAGTCCTTCACGCAGGGACCGTTGCAGACAACGGGCAATACGCTCGATCTCGCGATCACCGGCGGCGGCTTTTTCGTCACGCGCAACACGCGCGGCGATACCACGCTCACGCGCAACGGTGCCTTCGCGCTCGATCCGCAGCGCTATCTGACCGACAGCAATGGCGCTCGCGTCATGACCTATCCGGTCAACGCCGATGGCGTCGCGTCGGCGGTCGGCCTCGGCGCGATGCAGGCGCTGCGCATCCCCGAGACCTCGGGCGCACCGCGCGCGAGCACGCTCATCGATCTGTCGGTCAACCTGCCGTCGGCCGCCACCGTCCCGACCGCCGCGTTCAACCCCAGGGACGCGACCAGCTATAACGCGTCCACGTCGACCACCGTCTTCGACGCGTCGGGCAATCCGCTCACCGCCACCGTCTATTACGTGCGCACCACCACGCCCACGCTCGCAGCCCCGACCAGTACGTGGGACGCACACCTGTTCGTCGGTTCGGACGAACTCTCGACGAGCGCCACCACCCCCGGAACACCCGAGGTGCTCACCTTCGACAATCTTGGCGCGCTCACCTCGCCGACCGCCGCCGCCGCGTTTCAGCCCTATACCCCGCCTGCGGGCGGCGCGGCGCTCGCGCTCTCGGTCGATCATGGCCTTGCCACCACGCAGATCGCCGATCCCTTCGGCGTTGTTACCGCCACGCAGGACGGGTTCGCGGCGGGTCGCCTCGACAGCATCGCGATCGACAGCGCGGGCCTCGTCAAGGCGGGCTTCACCAATGGCCAGACGCAGGCGCTTGGCCGCCTGGCACTCGCCGACGTCGCGAATCCCGCCGGTCTCAAGCAGCTGGGCGACGCGCACTGGTCGCAGACCGGCGTTTCGGGCGCGCTGCTGGTGGGCGAGGCGGGCAGCCAGGGCCTCGGCACCCTGCAAACGGGATCGCTCGAACGCTCGAACGTCGAACTGACCGACGAACTCGTCAACCTGATCGTCGCGCAGCGCGATTTCCAGGCCAACGCCAAGGCGGTCGAGACCGACGGCACGATGCTTCAGGCGATGCTGCAACTCCACAACTAACGCCGTTCACCCCCCGCCGCCGTCATTCCCGCTCAGGCGGGGACCTCGCGACCTCCTTCGCGCAAAAGCGGCTGAGGGGCAGCGGCGGCGACATCGACCCAGGCGGACAATCGGACAAATTTGCCCACGGCACCCACGGTGCCCACGGCGCCCACGGCACCCACCCAAAGGACCCGCCCCGCATGGACCGCCTGATCTACACCGCGCTCTCGGGTCTGCGCCGCGCCGAATACGGCCAGTCGCTCACCGCCAACAATCTCGCAAACGCGGCGACTACGGGTTTCCAGCGCGACGCGGGCACGTTCCAGAGCCGCTGGGTAGAGGATGGGCTCGACACCCGCGTGCAGGCCAGCGAGCAGATCACCACGACCGAGGTCGAGCCGGGCACGGTAGCGATCACCGCGCGCCCGCTCGATGTCGCGCTCCATGGCACCTCGCTCCTCGCCGTCCAGGCTCCCGGCGGCGGCGAGGCCTACACGCGGCGCGGCGATCTCCGGCTCACCGCCGATGGCGCGCTGACGACTGGCGATGGACGACCGGTGCTGGGCGGTGCGGGTCCGATCGTGTTGCCCGCCGCCGCGCGCATCGAGATCGCCGCCGACGGCACCGTCCAGTATGTCGCCCCGGGGGACGAAACGGGCACCATGCAGCCCGCTGACAAGCTTCGCCTCGTCGCGTTCGAACCCGCGAAGATGCGCAAGGGCGAGGATGGCATGCTGCGCCGCGTCGATGGCGGCACTCCGCCCGCCGACGATACCGCCACGCTCACCTCGGGCGCGCTCGAAGGCTCGAACGCGTCCCCCGTCGCCAGTCTGGTCCAGCTCATCGAAACGAGCCGCGCCTTCCAGTTGCAGACCAAACTCGTCTCTACCGCGCGCGAGATCGACGCGGCGGGCACGCAGCTCATGCGCCTCGAATAGCCCCCCAAAGGACACCGCCCATGAACGCCTCGCTCAACATCGCGAAGACCGGACTCGAGGCGCAGGACATGCGCATGCGCGTCATCTCGAACAATCTCGCCACCGTCGCCACGATCGGCTTCAAGCGCGACCGGGCCGATTTCGAGACGCTTGCCTA
>JBBQJX010000241.1:0-3758 GCA_038326295.1 Sphingomonadales bacterium | reverse complement strand
CGGATGCGCGCGGTCCGCCCCCGAGACGATCACCAGCCGCTCCACGCGCTCGGGGGAGGTCTCGGCCAGCGCCAGCCCAACCATGCCGCCATAGGAGCAGCCGACAAACGCCGCCAGCCGCGCGATGCAGAGCGTATCGAGCAGCAGCGTCAGCAGCCGCGCCTGATCGTGCGTGGTGATGGTGACGGGTATGTCGATCCCCTCGGGCGCGAAATCATAGGTGAGCACGCGCGCGCGGCCGAGATCGATCGGCCCGCCGGTGCGGACCGCCCATGGCCACCATCCGGGCGATCCATCGTCGGTCACCGCCGCCGCACGCCCCGACGAAATGCCGCCTACCACCGCGATGACGGGTGCGCGGGGCGGGCCGACGATGCGCCCGCGCACCACGCGCTGCGGCAGGGCTTCGCCCGACGCAAGGCGGAATTCGGCCGGGATCGGCGCGTCGATATCGATGGCTTCGGGGCAGCAGGTACAGGCGGCGGTCAAAGTCGCGGTCGTCCTCTCCGCCCGGACCAAGCACCACAACGGACGGAGCGACGGGCGACGCGGACGGGCCACACCGGGCCGAACGCCTCCCTCATCTCTCGCGGACCCGTCCGAAGACCGGCCCCCGCAGGAGTTGGCACCACTCGGGGCGTCGCCGCGGGTCCGAAGGTTGCCCCGGCGTCAAAGGGCCTAATCCCTCAGCCGGTCTTGATGAGCACCACCAAAGTGCAGACCGCGCGACCCGCTGTCAAGCGCGCGGCGAGAGCCCGTAGGCAAGCGCGCGCATCTTGCCCAGCGGCGGCTCGTCGCCCACCGCGTCCGCCCATTCGCGCAGCCACGGATGCGCAAGTACCGCCTCCACATAGGCGAGCGATGGCGCGCCCATTGCCAGCGCGTAGCTGTGCACCCGGTGCGCGACCGGCGCGTACATCGCGTCCGCCGCGCCGAACGCGCCGAACAGGAACGAGCCGCCCGCGCCGAAATGGGTGCGCGCGTGCGCCCACAGCCGGTCGATGCGCGCCACATCGGCGGCCGCGTCGGCGGAGAGCACGAGCGGGATGGGCGCGCGCTGCACATCCATCGGGCATTCGTTGCGCAGCGCCGCGAAGCCACCATGCATCTCGGCGGCGATCGATCGCGCAAAGGCGCGGGGGGCATGTTCCGCCGGCCAGAACCGATCGTCGCCCGAGCGCTCGGCCAGCCACTCGACGATCGCGGGCGATTCCCAGACGCACGCCTCCCCGTCCCACAGCACCGGCACCCGCCCCGAAGGCAAGCGCCCCACCGCAACCGCCTCGGCGAAGGCGGGCGTATCGAGCGGGATCAGCTCGACGTCCGCCTCAAGGCCCGACAGTTTGAGCGCGAGCCAGCCGCGCAGCGACCAGCTCGAGTAGCGACGGTTTCCGATCAGGAGCTGCATCAGGCGGGGGGCTTGATCGGGTGCTCGCCCGCGTGGCGCTTCACCATCAGGTCGATCACGTCCTGGATGATCTCCAGCTTGCGCACGCCCGCCCCGGGGCAGGCGTGCGTGGTGAGCGGGTCCTCGCGGTGCAGCTTCATCAGATGCGGATCGAGACCGAGCACCGACGACAGGATCGCAAGCGCTTCGACCGCATTGCCACGAACCTTCAGACCGCGCCCCTTGTTGATGTCGTCGCTCGCGTAATCGCCGAGCATCTCGATGCCGATCGAGATCTTGTTCCACGAGGGCGAGTGGACGCCAGATACGGTCAGCGGGGTGAACACCCAAATCTGCTGATCGTCGATGAAGAGGTGCGGACCCGCAGACCATTGCTGCTGATCGCGGTAAAATGCCTCGAGGTTGCGGATGTTCTGGAGGCTGAACCCGCGCGGCCGCTGCGCGAGCGTGGGGATGGCCGTATTGTGCAACACGATGAAGCTCGGACGCCACGCGGGCCACGACAGGCTTTCACAGTAATCCGCAAACGCGTCGGGGGTGAAGCTCTTCGCAACGATGCCCTTCCACATGCCCCAATCTCCAATGCAGCCGCGTGAGCGCTGCACGGGAGGCTCGTATCATAAGCAGGGGCGGAGCGTAACGTCTTTTCAGCCCGCCGCCGGAACCGCGTCTCCCCCGAACGGCCGCCGTCGACCGATTTTGGGGATGGACGAACCGCCCGAGAGCGTCGGAGCGGGGCCGCGCTGGGCGGGGTCGCCCCGATCGATATGGCCGCCATCCAGCACGGCCCGGATTTCCTCGCCGCTAAGCGTCTCATATTCGAGCAGCGCACCCGCAAGCGCGTGGAGTTCGCCCACATGCTCGCTCAGCAGATGCTTGGCGCGATCGTAGCCGCCGACCACCAGCGTCTTGATCTCCTGATCGATCAGCTGCGCGGTCGCCTCGCTCACATTCTGCGTGCGCGCGACCGAGTGGCCGAGGAATACTTCTTCCTGGTTCTCGCCGTACATCAGCGGGCCCAGTTTCTCGGACATGCCCCAGCGGGTGACCATGTCGCGCGCCAGCGCGGTCGCCATCTGGATGTCGCTCGATGCGCCCGACGAGACCTTGTCGTAACCGAAGATCACCTCTTCGGCCACGCGCCCGCCCATGGCCACGGCGAGGTTCGCGAACATCTTGTCGCGGTGATAGCTGTACTGATCGCGCTCGGGCAGGCGCATCACCATGCCCAGCGCACGGCCGCGCGGGATGATGGTGGCCTTGTGGATCGGATCGGATGCGGTCTCGTGGATCGAGACGATCGCGTGACCCGCCTCGTGATACTCGGTCATCTTCTTCTCGTCGTCGGTCATGACCATGGATTTCCTTTCGGAACCCATCATCACCTTGTCCTTGGCAAGCTCGAACTCGCTCATGCCGACCAGCCGCTTGCCCTTGCGCGCGGCGAGCAGCGCGGCCTCGTTCACCAGATTGGCAAGGTCCGCACCCGAGAATCCCGGCGTGCCGCGCGCGATGGTGCGCGCGATCACGTCGGGTGCCAGCGGCACCTTCTTCATGTGGACCTGCAGGATCTTCACGCGCCCGTCGATGTCGGGACGCGGCACCACCACCTGCCGGTCGAAGCGGCCCGGTCGCAGCAGCGCGGGATCGAGTACGTCGGGGCGGTTGGTCGCCGCGATGATGATGATCCCCTCATTCTCCGAGAAGCCGTCCATCTCGACCAGAAGCTGGTTCAAGGTCTGCTCGCGCTCGTCGTTGCCGCCGCCCAGACCCGCGCCGCGTGAGCGGCCGACCGCATCGATCTCGTCGATGAAGATGATGCACGGCGCGGACTTCTTCGCCTGCTCGAACATGTCGCGCACGCGGCTCGCGCCCACGCCGACGAACATCTCGACAAAGTCCGAGCCCGAGATGCTGAAGAACGGCACCCCCGCCTCGCCCGCGATCGCGCGCGCCAGCAGCGTCTTGCCCGTGCCGGGCGAGCCGACCAGCAGCGCG
Organism: Sphingomonadales bacterium; assembly: GCA_038326295.1. Taxonomy (GTDB): domain Bacteria; phylum Pseudomonadota; class Alphaproteobacteria; order Sphingomonadales; family Sphingomonadaceae; genus JAVVHE01. Next base: position 352 of record JBBQJX010000241.1, on the reverse strand, counting down.
CCCTTGGGGATGCGGCCGCCGAGCTTGGAGAACTTCGTCGGATCCTTGAGGAACTCGACGATCTCCTCCAGCTCCTCGCGCGCTTCGTCGATGCCCGCCACGTCCTCGAAGGTCACGCGGCCCGATTTCTCCGTCAGCATCTTGGCGCGCGATTTGCCGAAACCCATCGCGCCGCGCCCCGCGCCGCCCTGCATCTGGCGCATCACGAAAATCCAGATGCCGCCGATCACGAGGAAAGGCAGGATGTTGAGCACGAGCGCCGTTAGCAGCGACCGACCTTCGGCAGGCTGCGCGTCGAAGCGGACGCCCTTGGCGCGAAGGGTCTTCACCAGCTCGGGATCGCCGGGGTTGT
>JBBQJX010000240.1:0-3768 GCA_038326295.1 Sphingomonadales bacterium | reverse complement strand
TCGCCGCAAACTTCGCCCGCCGCCGCGCGCGCAGCTCGCTGCCCGGCAGTCCGTCCATCCGTGCCAGCGCGCCCGCCAGCGCGTCCCCCAGTGCCGCTGCCGTCGCCGCCGGATCGCGGTGTGCGCCGCCCGGCGGCTCGGGCACCACTCCGTCCACGATCCCCAGACCCAGCAGGTCGGGCGCGGTCAGCCGGAACGCCGCCGCCATCTCGGCCGCCTTGTCGCGCGTCTTGAACAGGATCGACGCTCCCCCCTCCGGCGAGATCACCGAATAGATGGCATGCTCCATCATCAGCACCGTGTTCGCACTGGCGATCGCCACCGCGCCGCCCGATCCGCCCTCGCCCACGATCGCGCTCACGAACGCGACGTTCACATCCAGACACGCCATCGTCGCGCGCGCGATTGCCTCGGCCTGGCCGCGTTCCTCCGCGTCGATCCCCGGGAACGCCCCCGCCGTATCGACCAGCGTCACCACGGGCAGGCGCATCCGGCCCGCCAGCTCGATCAGCCGCGCCGCCTTGCGATACCCCTCCGGGCGCGCCATGCCAAAATTGTGTGCGACGCGCCCTGCCGTGTCGCGGCCCTTTTCGTGCCCGATCAGCATGACCGGACGGCCGCGCAGCCGCCCGGGACCACCGACGATCGCGGCATCCTCGCCGAAGTGACGGTCCCCGGCGAGCGGCGAGAAATCCTCCATCATCAGCTGCACGTAATCGGCGAAGTGCGGCCGCTCCGGATGGCGCGCCACCGCCGTGCGCTGGATGGGTGTAAGCCGCGCGAACAATTCCCGGCGTGCGCGCGCTACCCTGCCCTCCAACTGCGCGATCTCGGGCGCGTTCGGCAGGTCGCGCCGCAACGCGGCCAGCCGAAGCTCGATCTCGGCCACGGGCTTTTCGAAATCGAGGATCATGCCAGCGGGTGTTTCGTGTTCACGATCTCGGCGAGGCGGCGGCCTTCGACGTGCGTGTAGATCTGCGTGGTCGCGATGTCGGCATGGCCCAGCATCGTCTGGAGCGCGCGCAGATCCGCGCCGCCTGCGAGCAGGTGCGTGGCGAAGGCGTGCCGCAGCACATGGGGGCTGACCCGCTCGGGCGCGATCCCCGCATCCGCCGCCAGCGCCTTGACCAGCTGGAACAGCCGCACGCGCGTCAGATGCCCCTTGCCCGAGGGAAACAGCCATGCCGATCCCGCGGCAATGGAAGGCTCGTACGCCGCCACCGCTTCGAGCGCGCGCCGTCCAACCGGGACCAGGCGCTCCTTGTTCCCCTTGCCGCGTACGATCGCGTAAGGTCGCCCCGGCACGATCGCGCGCCGCTCTAGCCCGACCAGTTCGCTCGCCCGCAGGCCCGATCCGTACAACAGCTCGATCAAGGCGAGCATCCGCGCGCTGCGCATCCCCGGGCACTCGGTCGTCGCCCGCCCGGCCGCCTCGCACATCGCCGCCGCCTCGTCGCCGCTCAGCGTTTTGGGTAGACCCTGCGCGCGGCCCGGGCGCGGCAGGTAGCGGCCCGGATCGTCGCCCCGATGCCCCTCCGCCGCGAGGAACGCGTAGAAGCGCCGCAGCGCAGACGCCTTGCGCGCCACCGATGCGCGCGCCAACCCCGCCCACGATGCCGCCAGCCGCGCGATATCGTCCTCGCGCGCGCGCGCCAGCCCGCCGCCCAGCACTTTGCTCGCCAGCCGGAGATCGCGTTCATAGGCAAGAATGGTGTTGCGCGCGACGCCCGCCTCGGCGGCAAGCATATCGAGGAACAGCGCGCGCGCGCGCCCGTCTGCGATCGGCGTCATGCGCGGGTGACGGCCTCGGCCGCGATCGACCGCGCTTCGGTGCCCCGCCCCACGCGCACCAGCGCCGCGAGGATATGCGCCAGATGCTGCGGCGGCACCGCCGCCCAGTCGCACTGCAACCCCGTGCCCGCGAGCACCAGCACCTCGCCCACCCGGCCCGCCGCCGCCGCCGCATCGATCCGCGCGGTCCAGCGATCCGCCAGCACTCCCATGCCAAGCTCGCGCCGCACTCCGTCCCACTCGCTCCCGGTCGCGCGGCCCAGCCCGCCCAATGCCGCGAGCACCACCGCCGCGCGGTGCGTCCCCGTGCCGCCGTCCGCCTTGCGCCACGCGTCGAACCGGTCGCGGTCCACTGGCACCGCATCGCCCGCCACCGCCGCATACGCCCATGCGCGCCGCGCCACATCGCCGCCCTCGGCGTCGGCCATCGGCCACCAGCGCAGCGCCGCGTCCGCCCGCCCGCCCGCCAGCGCGGACGCCATCAGATCGGCCGCATAGGCGGCAAATCTTTTGTCCGGCCGCAGCGATGCCGCCGCCCCCGCGCTCAGCACCAGCGCCGCATAGCGATCCGGCCCGCGCCCCGCCTCCCACAGCGCGCGCATCGATGCCATGCGGTCGGCGGGTGCGCCCGCCCACGCCTGCCGCAGCCGCCCGGGGGTGTCGCCGCCGACGCCAGCCGCATCGCTCTCCGCTGCGAGCGCGGCATAAAAGGCCACCAGCTCGCCCGATCCCACGATGCCCTGCGCCGCCGCCGCCCCAGCCGCGCCCGCGCGCGCGGCGTCGGGCGCGGCCGCCGCGCGGAACAGCCAGCCCTGCGCTGGCGCGGGCAGCGTTGCCATCAACCGCTCGGGCGGCGGCGCGCCCGCCGCGATGCCCAGCCCCAGCCGATAGAGATTGACCTGCTCCACCTCGCCCCATTCGGCGTTGGAGCCGCGCCGCGCGCCCTCGCCCGCGCTCGCCGCCACGCGCTCGGCCAGCGCGATATCGAACGGATCGATGTTGCCCTCGGTCCGCAGCGACTGGAAGCCCTGCGCGGCGGCGATATCGTCCCCGTCGAACGATGCGCACATCGCCGCCCCCAGCCGCCACACCGGCATGCGGAACAGCGTCCGCCCGGTCTGCGCCAGCGGGCAGATCGCACCCGGGTCCGCCGCCGCCAGCGCGGCATCGAACGCCACGCCGTACAGGCGCGGCGTATAGCGATCCACCGGCACGCGCTCCACCAGCGCGTGCGCCACGTCGCTCTCGCCAAGCCGCATCAGCAGGCTGGCGCGTTCGGCCACCCAGTCCGCCGGGCGCACGCCGTCGGGCGTGGGCACGATCGAGGCGAGCGCGCGCACCAGCGCGATATGCGCCCAGCGCGATGCGATCGGCGCGCGCATGGATCGCATCAGCGCGCCCAGCACGCGCCCGTCGCTCCCCGCGAACGCCGCCGGTCCATAGCCACCCGCAGCGGGCGTCAGCAGTCCGGTCAACGTCATGTCGGCGGTCGGCGCGGCGCTATCGAGGGGGTTTGCGGCGGTCGCGGCGGGGCCGGGCACGCCGGGCGACGGCGCGGCATCGGGCCCCGCCGACACTTCGCCATCGCTGGGCGAAGCGGACGGTTCGGGCGAAGCCGGGGCAGGCGACGGGTTTGGCTCGATGGGCGCCACCGGCGCGGTCTGCGGCGCGGGACCGAACACATCTTCGGGCAGGATCGATTTGGGCGCGTCCTGCGCCGCCGCAGCAGTAAGCAGCGCCAGCGCCGCCGCCGCCGCCAGCCACGCGGCGCTTTGGCCCAAGCGGCTACTTGGCGGCATCGGGCAGCGTGACCGGCTGCGAAACCTGCTCCGGCTTGTAGGTCGGCGGGGTCAGCGCCAGCCAGCCTAGGCCGCCGAGCACGAGGAGAAGCAGCAACAACAGCACGACACGGATCAGTGAAAAGGGCCTTGGGGCAATCGGGTCAGGCACCGAGCCATAACGTCGCGCGCTGCGTGC
>JBBQJX010000239.1:0-3776 GCA_038326295.1 Sphingomonadales bacterium | reverse complement strand
ACCGCCTTACCGCAAAGGGTCATTACGGTCATGTTAACGCGCGCGCTTGCGATTGCTTCGATGCTGCTGGTTCCGGCTTTGGCGCAGGCGCAGGCGACCGATCCGGCGGTGGCCCGGGTGGAGGCTTATGGTCGCGCGGTGGGCGCGGTGGCGCGCGAGGCGTCGGGGCTGAGCTTGAAGGTGCGCACCGAGCGGTTCGTGCCGGTGATCGTGGACTATTACGATCTGCCGGGCGCGCTGGCGCTGATCGCGGGGCCGGCGTGGCTGTCGGCGACGCCCGAGCAGCGCTCGACTGCGGTCGCGGCCCTGGCGCGCAATAGCGCGATCCAGCACGCGGACAATTTCAAGGGCGCAGTGACGCTCACCCCCGATCCGGTGGCCAAGTCGCGGGGCGCCGACAAGCTCGTTCGCGCGCATATCGGGGCGGAGGCGCTAATCTATCGGTTGCGCGAGACGGGCGGGCGGTGGCGGATTATCGACGTGACGGCGCGCGGGGTGAGCCAGCTCGCGGTGCAGAAATCCGACTTTGCCAGCACGGTCGCCAGGGGTGGTGTACCCGCGCTGACCGCCAAGCTGAACGAGATCAACGCACGTCCGCATTAGCACGCGGGCGCGGCGGACCGAGCAGCGCGGGCTCGAAAATGAGCGCGCAGATGAGCGTCCACACCAGGCTGAGCATCAGGATCTTGCCCATGCTCGCGGTGCCGGGATGGTCCGACAGCCAGACCGAGCCGAACGCGGTGCCGGTGGCGAGCGCGCTGAAGAACACCGCGCGGGCGAGCGGGGATTGCAGCAGATCGGACGCGCCCGCGCGCCACGCCATGACGAAATAAATGTGGAAGGCGACGCCGACGCCGAACAGAAGCGGGAAGGCGATGATGTTGGCGAAGTTGATCGGCTGACCGATGACGACGCAGGTGCCGAGCGTGAGGAAGCCAGCAAGCGCAACGGGGGCAAGCGTGAAGGCGACCTCGCGTGCGGATTGCAGGATGACGAAGAGCAGCAGCGCGATCCCGCCGAGCGCGAGCAGCCCTGCGGTGACAAACGCGCTCGAGATCGAATGCGCGGCCGCCTGAATGGTAACGGGCGCGCCGGTGGCGTGCGGCGCGACGGCGAGCACCGCGCGACTGAATCCTGCGAGGGTGGCGTTGTTTTCCGGATCGCCCGCCGGGAAAACCGCGATGCGCGCGCGGCCGTCGGGCGCGATCCAGTCGCGCGCGAGATCGGGGGGGAGGGTGGTGCGGCTGACGGGATCGGCGGCGAGCGTGGCGGCAAGCTGCGCGAGCGTGGCTTTGAGCGGCACGGCAAGCAGCGCATCGGCGCGGGCGCGGGCGACGGGGGCGGCGGCGGCAAGCGCGACGAAGGCGCGGGACAGGCGACGGGCGGGGTCGCCGTGCGCGCGATCGCGCGCGGCGGCGGCGGCAAGTTCGGGGGCGGCCGCCCACAGCGCGGCGATCTGCTGCGCATCGGTGGGGGCGGGCGCGACCTCGAAGGGATCGAGCGTGGCGGATAGAAGCGCGGCGGCGTTGGCAATGGCTTCGAGCTTGGAGGCTTGGTCTTCGGGAACGAGGCTGGTGAGCGTGGCGGCGGCGCGAACCTCGGGCAGCTTCGACAGGCGTGCCGCAAGCGTATCGGCGGCGGCAAGATCCGGGGCAAGGATATCGATCGTGTTCGGCGTGCGATCGGGATCGCGCGTGAGATCGGTCAAGGTGGCGACGGCCTCGCTGTTGGCGTCGCGAAGGTGGAGCGGGTTGAAATCGAAGCGGACGAGCGGGAGCGCCGCGATACTGGCGAGCATCGCGACCGCAAAGGCCCAGAGAACCGGACGCCGGTTAAGCACGAGCCAGCGATCGAGCGGGGCGGCCCCGGGCCAGCCGACGGTTTGCGCGGTGGGGGCGGGGGGCAGCAGGGTGAGCAGCGCCGGGAGGAGCGTAGCGCTGAGCAATAACGCGACCGCCATCCCCAGCCCGGCAATGATGCCGAGTTCGGAGATGCCGACATAATCGGTAGGGAGAAAGGCGCAGAAGCCGAGCGCGACGGCGGCGGCGGCGAGCAGTAGCGAGGGGCCCAGACCGGCGGCGGCGCGCGCGAGCGCGCCGTGCACGTCGGGCGTGGCGGCGCGTTCTGCCTGGAAGCGCGTGGCGAGCTGGATCGAGAAATCGATGCCCAGCCCGACGAAGAGCGGGATGAAGGCGATCGAGATGATGTTGAACCGGCCGACCGCCGCCAGCCCGACAGCGGTGGTGACGATCAGGCCCACCAGCGTGGTCAGCACGATCGCCAGCACCGCACGCGCCGAGCGCAGCGCGAGCCACAGCGTGAGCAGCATCGCGCCGCCCATGACCGCGCCAACGGTGCCGATATTCCCTTCGAGGCTGCGAAATTCCTCGTCGCCGAGCGTCACCTCGCCGGTCAGGCGGATGCGCACACCGTGTTCGGGCGTGAGCGCAAGGCGGGCGGCCCCGGCGCGCACCGCAGCCGTAGCGGCCTCGCCGGGCATCAGCGCGCCGTAATCGAGGATGGGGGTGAGCAGGACGAGGCGGCGCGTGGGCGGCGCAGCCGCGCCCGTGCCGCCGAACAGGCGTGCCCAGGAGAAGAAGGCGGGGCGGTTCGCGGCCTGCGCTTCGAGCGCATCGGCGAGCGCGCGCATCGGGGCGGCGGTCTGCGCGAGGGAGGCGTCGCCGCGCAGCACGCCATCGGCGAGTGTTGCGGTCGCGCCCGCGATGCCGCGCAGTGAGGGATCGGCGGCGAGCGGGCCGAGCAGCGGTTGCGCGGCGACGATGCGGTCCGTGGTGGCGCGCACATCTGCGAGCGGGAGGTAAAGCAGGCCGGTCCTGTCGAAGAACGGTCCGCCGTCCGGGCGGGTGACCAAGCGAAAATGCGTGTGGTCTTTCGCCAGTGCGGCGGCGAGCGCGGCGGCGGCGGCTTCGGCGAGTTCGGGCGTTTGACCGTCCACCACCGCGACGATGGTATCGCCATTTCCGGGGAAGGCGGCGCGCAGCCGCGCCTCGTCCTGCCGCCATCCCGCCTCGGGGGCGATCAGCGCATAGGTATCGGTGTTCATCGCGAAATGCGTCGCGGCGAACGCACCCGACAGCAGCCCGAGCACCAGGCCCAGCAGCGCTATCACGCGCGGGCGGGCGGCGGCGAGGCCGGTCAGCGCGGCGATCGGGTTCACTTCGCGCTCGGCCTAGAAGAAGTGGCGCAGGCGCAGCGCGATACGCTCGACCGGGCGCGCGACGCGGAACTGTGCTTCGTCGAAATGCGGGCCCTTGCGGTAAAGTTTTGCATCGTTGGAGAAGCCGACCCCCTCGCGCGGGATGCCGAAAAGGCCGCGATCGACTTTGCCGTTCATGTTCTCGTCGTGATATACCTGCGCCGCATAGACGCCGGGCGGGACGTTGATCACGGTCACGGTGGTGGTGCCTGCGTGCGCGGGTGTTTCGCTCACGAGCGTGCAATCGCCGAGGAAGAGCGGCTGCGGGCAGAGTTCGACATGGATGCGCCCGCGTGCATCCCGCACGTTCGACACGCGGACCTCGACCGCAGAGGTGTATGCATTGGGCGGCGCGGCGGCAGCGTTGGCGAATGCCAGCATGGCGAGGGCGGCGTGAACGATCTGCTTCACTTTTGCTCCAGGGTCCCCGGCGCGCGCATTTAGGGCGGGTGCGACCGCGCGTCGACCCTCTCCCCGCTTCGCGGGCGAGGAGGCGGGTGCTAGGTCTGCTCAATGCCCACGCCCCCCGAATTCGGTGCCGACCCACTGGCGATCGTGA
>JBBQJX010000238.1:0-3808 GCA_038326295.1 Sphingomonadales bacterium | reverse complement strand
TGGCGTGCTCGGCGCGGTCGATCGTGCGCACGGTATAGCTCGCCGTTCCAAGGAGGACGATGCCGAGGCCCGCTACAAGGATATGTTTGCTGGTGGCGGGGAGCGCACTCAATCGCGCACGAAAATCGGGGACGAAGCGATCCCGGTCGAACGCGCCCGCAACGAGGGCGCCGGAAGATGAATTCACTGGCTGATTTCCCGCCCGAAATTGGAGACCGGGCCACCGCCGGACGTTTCCTGTCCGATCGTATTTCGGTGTGGCCGTGTCGCGTTGCTGTGGACGGGTTGTAATCGGCGATTTGCCCGTGTGACAAGTTTGCGACGGACGGAGTGGGATGAACGGAACAATTTGCGCTTACGGCAACCCGCGCAAATGCCCCGATAATTCGCTCCGGCTGCGCATCGGCCCTCGGCTGGACGTGGGATTAACACGATGAAACGTTAATCCGGACCCGGTCAACCGTTCGTCGATACCGCCGCAAGTACCGCTTCCACATGCCCCGGTACCTTCACCTTGCGCCAGATCGCGACGATTCGGCCGTCCAGGCCGATCAGGAAGGTCGAGCGATCGATGCCCATATATTTCCTGCCGTACATCGATTTCTCAATCCATGCGCCGTAGGCCTCCACCGTCCGGGCGTCGGGATCGGAGCCGAGATCGACGTTCAGGCCGTATTTTTCGCCAAACTTGCGGTGGCTCGCAATCGTGTCCTTGCTTACTCCGATCACGCTCGCCCCGGCTGCCGCAAACGCATCCGCATGTTCGGAAAAGCCCTGCGCCTCTTTCGTGCAACCCGAAGTATCGTCCTTGGGGTAAAAATATAGCACCAGCTTGCGCCCGGCGTAATCGCCAAGGCGCAGCAGCCGGTCGCCATCGGCCGCGAGCGCGAAATCGGGGGCGGCATCGCCCGGTTGCAGATCGCTCATTATCCCTCCCTCGGTGTCCCGAACACGCGCTCCCACTGCGCGGTCACGGCGGCTTTGGCGGCTTCGAGCGTGGTACGCAACGCGGCTGCGTCCTCCTGCCCGCACGCGCGCGCCAGAAGCGCCTGCGCGGAGGGCGGCGGGTCGGGCAATGGCCCGTGTGTCGCATCGTAGATCAGCCGCTCGACGATCAGCGCGCGGGTCAGCAGCGCGTGATGCGCGGGGAGCGCGGCATCGAGAAGACCATCGGCGGCGAAGCCCGCCACCGCATCGCGGAAGCGCGGGGTGAGGTGGCGATGCTCGCGAAGCTGCAGATACTGGACGATGAATTCCAGATCGATCAGTCCGCCGGGCCCGTTCTTCACGTCCACCAGCCCGCCGCCAGGGCGCTGCCGCTCCATTTCGCCGCGCATCGCCAGCACGTCGGCGCGCAGCGCGTCGGGATGGCGCGGGGTGCGCAATATCTCCGCGATGGTCGCCTCGACGGCGGTCCGGTCCGCGTCGCCCGCCACCACCACGCGCGCGCGGGTGAGCGCCATATGCTCGAACGTCCACGCTTCCTCGCGCTGGTAGCGCGCGAAGGCCGCGAGGCTCACCACCAGCGGGCCCTTGGCGCCCGAGGGCCGCAGGCGCGTGTCCACATCGTAGAGCGCGCCCGCCGCCGTGGGAACCGAGAGCGCGGCGGTCAGCCGCGTGGCGAGGCGGTGGAAATAGAGGCTGGCCGGGACCGGGCGCGGCCCGTCCGCGACGCCGTCTTCGCCGCCCGAATGAAGATAGACCAGATCGAGGTCCGAGCGCGCAGTCAGTCGCCCGCCGCCATAGCGCCCCAGCGCCAGCACGATCAGCCCCGCGCCGGGAATGCGCCCATGCTGCGCGGCATAGTCCGCCTCCAGCGCCGCCGCGAGCGCGATCAACGCCGCGTCCGCCAGCGCGGCATAGGCCGACGCGGCATCGAGCGGATCGACGCTGCCCTCGAGGATCTGCGCGCCGATCTGGAAGCGCCGCTCGCCGGTCCACTGGCGCACGCGGGTGAGCCGGTCCTCGTCGCCGTGCGCCGATGCGATCTCGGCGGCGAGGTCGGCGGTCAGCCGCGCGGCATCGGGCAGGCCCGCAAACGCCCGCGCGTCGAGCAGCACGTCGAACAGCTCGGGCCGCCGGGCGAGCGCGTCCGCGAGCGCGGGCGCGGCCGACAGCATCCGCCCGAGCAGCCCCACCAGCGGCGGATTGGCGGCGAGCAACGTGAAGAAGCCCGCGCCCGCCGGAAGCTGATCGAGGAACCGGTCGAAGCGGACCAGCGCCGCGCGCGCGTCCGCGCCGCCCGCGATCGCGTCGATCAGCGCGGGGAGCGCGGCCGCCAGTCCGGCGCGCGCGGGGGCCGAGCGCAGCGCGCGCGGCTTGCCCTCGAGCCAGCCGCCCATCAGCCGTGCACTGTCCTCGGGCTCGGCAATCCCGTGCCCCGCCAGCCAGCGCGCGAGCGCGCCGGGTTCGCGCGGCGCGGCGGCAGGTGTCGGCGCGTCCGCGATCGTATCGTAGATCGGAGCGACCGCGCGCGTGACGATGCCCAGATCGCCCTCCATCGCCGACCAGTCGCCATAACCGGCGAAGCGCGCGTAATTTTCGCGCGCTTCGGCGGCGAGCGGGACGGCGTGCGTCTGCGCATCCTCCACCATCTGCGCGCGATGCTCGGCGGCGCGCAGATAGGTGTAGGCGCGCGCTAGCGTCTCTGCCCCGCCGGTGTCGATCCGGCCGGCGGCGGCGAGCGCGGCGAGGCTGTCGAGCGTCGCGGGCGCGCGCAACGAGGGATCGCGGCCGCCGAACACCAGCGCGTGCGACTGCGCGTAGAATTCGATCTCGCGGATGCCGCCGCGCCCGCGCTTGAGATCGAAACCGGGGCCGAGATGCTGGGTGGTGTCGAAATGATCGCGGATCCTGAGCGAAATTGCGCGCACCTCGGCGATCGCCTGGAAGTCGAGCGAGCGTCGCCAGACGAAGGGTGCGATCTCTTCGAGGAACGCTTGGCCCAGCGCGACATCCCCCGCACAGGCACGCGCGCGGATGAACGCGGCACGTTCCCACGGCAGCGCTTCGGACTGGTAATAGGAGAGGGCCGCCTCGATCGGGATGGCGATCGGCGTGATCTCGGGACTGGGACGCAGGCGCAGATCGATGCGCGCCACATAGCCGTGCGCGTCGCGCGCCTGCATCAGCGCGATCACGCGCTGGCCGATGCGGATCGCCGCCTGCTCGGCATCCTCGCGCGGGCGGCGCGGCAGCGTGTCGCGGTCGAACAGGAAGATGAGATCGAGATCGGACGAGTAGTTGAGTTCGTGGCTGCCGAGCTTGCCGAGTGCAAGCGCAACGAAGCCAGTGGGGGCGGCACCGGGGACCCGCTCGGCGATGGCGGTGGCGACCGCCTCGTGCAGCGCCAGATCGGCAAAGGCCGAGAGCGCGCGGACGACCGGCCGCAGGGCCCATAGCCCCGCAATGTCGGCGAGCGCCACCGTGAGCGCCACCGTACCGCGCGCGCGGCGCAAGCGCTCGGGTGCGGGGACGGCGGGGTCGAGCGCGTAGGCGTGCGCGTCGCCAAGGATCGGCACGGGACCATCCGCAGCAAGACGCGCGAGCGTCGGCCCGCCGCCGTGGCGCATCAGCGCGCGCAGGAAAGGTGCATGCACCCAAGCCGCCGCCGCCGCGTGCGCAAGCGGCGTGTGTTCGGGCACGGTGCCCGCGAGTTCGGGCGGAAGGGGCGCGGGCGGGGCGGGGGGGAGTGCGGCGGGGATCATGCGGGCGCGCGCTCCCCCTCCGCCGGGCTTTGCCCGCCACCTCCCCCACGGGGGGAGGACTGCCCCCATCCTCCCCCTCTGGGGGAGGTGCCCGAAGGGCG
>JBBQJX010000237.1:0-3815 GCA_038326295.1 Sphingomonadales bacterium | reverse complement strand
ATCAGCCACCATTTCGACGATCAGGGCCGCAAATACGATCCCACCGGGCGGTTGGCGGACTGGTGGACACCCGGCGATGTCGAGCGCTTCGCCAAGCTGACCGATCGCCTCGTCGCGCAATATGACGGGTACGAGCCGCTGCCTGGCACGCACATCCAGGGCAAGCTGACGCTCGGCGAGAACATCGCCGACGTGGTCGGGCTGCAAGTGGCGCTCGATGCCTACCACCGCTCGCTCGGCGGCAAGCCCGCCCCCGTGATCGGCGGTCTGACCGGCGATCAGCGCTTCTACCTCGGCTACGCGCAGGTGTGGCGCACCAAGTTCCGCGACGAGGCACTGCGCGCGCGCCTCGCGTCCGACCCCCACTCGCCGGGCGCATTCCGCGCGCGCACGGTCAGGAACGTCGATCCGTGGTACGCGGCGTGGGGCGCGAAGCCCGGCGATGCGATGTATCTGGCCCCGGCGGACCGCGTGAAGATCTGGTAAGGCCCGTCCTCCCCGCGCTGCTCGCGGGGGATAGGCGGCGTTTGGTGGGGGTTCGTAACCCGCCCAACCTGGCCAGAGCGCCAGAGGAGAATAACGACGATGAACTACGTTTCGGGCTTCGTGATCGCCGTGCCGAAAGGCAACAAGAGCGCCTATTACCAAATGTCGGTCAAGGTCGCGGCGATGTTCGAGGAGGCCGGCGCGCTCAGGACGGTCGAAGGCTGGGAAGAGGACGTGCCCGATGGGACGCTGACCGATTTCCGTCGCGCGGTCGTAGCCGAGCCCGGCGAGGCGATCGTCTTCTCGTGGATCGAATGGCCCGACAAGGCTACGTCCGAAGCGGCCTTCGTCAGGATGCGCGCCGATCCACCCGCCATCGAGGTTCCCTTCGATGGCAAGCGCATGATCTGGGGCGGCTTTACGCCGATCCTGGACACCGCAAAGACCTGAGCGGCGGGGCCGGCTTTCGGGCCGAAGTCGCCGCCCTACCAGCGTCCGGCGGCTTCCTCGTCGCTGGCGCGTGCCTCGAGCCAGCGGCTGCCCCAAGCCCCGTCCTCGCGCTTCCAAAAGGGCGCGCGGGTCTTCAGCCAGTCCATCAGGAACGCGACGGCCTCCAATGCCGCCGCCCGGTGGCCGCTCGCCGCCGCCACCAGCACGATGCGCTCGCCCGGATGCAGCCGCCCTACCCGGTGCACGATCGTGATCGCGGTCAGCGGCCACCGCGCGTCCGCTTCCTGCACGATGGCGGTCAGCGCAACCTCGGTCATGCCGGGATAATGCTCCAGCGTCAGCGCGCGCAGCCCATCGCCGCCGCGCACAATCCCCACAAAGCTCGCCACCGCGCCCACCCCCGGCACATCGCCGGGCAACGCTGCCAGCTCGGCCCCCACATCGAAATCCGCCTCCTGCACCGCGATCCGGATCATCCCCCGGTCACCGGCGGAAAAATCGCCACCTCATCCCCCGGGCGCACGATCCACTCCTCGCCGCGCATGTCCTGATTGACGGCGAAGCGAAGCCGCGTGCGATCGTGGAGCGCGCGCGCATATGGCCCACCGCGTGCGGCCAGCGCATCGAGCAGCGCGGCAAGCTGCATGGGTTCGACCAGCGGCCAATCCTCGCCGTCGTGACCGATCGCCTCGCGCACCCAGGCGAAGTAGAGCAGGCGGATCACCGCGCTGGCTGCAAGTGGCGGAGGCCTGAGCGCATATAGGCGAAGGCGGTGATCCAGGCGAGAAGCGCGGAGATAACAAGCAGCGTCTCACCGGTAAGCGCGATCGTCAGGGCAATCCACGAGAATATTTCTGTATATGGCCATATTGCGTTGGACAAGAGCAGGAATCCCAACCCTGCAAGTTGAATCGCGGTTTTCCACTTCGCCAGTCTTGAAACTGGCAATTTTGCTCCCTTTGGCCCAAGATATTCGCGTAAACCGGAGACCAGAACCTCGCGCGAGAGAATTGCAACAACAAGCCAGATACTCGGTGCTTCTACCGGATCGTCGAACGGCCTGACACCTTTGTGGCCGAACCCTTGCCATTCATTGAGCTTCGCTGCGATCATTGCCACCAGCACCGCCGCCACGATCAGCTTGTCCGCGATCGGGTCGAGCATCCGCCCCAGATCGCTCTGCTGATCCCGCCGCCGCGCGAGCCACCCGTCGAGCCAGTCGGTCGCCGCCGCTGCCACAAACAGCGCGAAAGCCGCCACCCACCAGCCCGCATCGATGAACGCCACCAGCGGCACGATCGCCACGATCCGCGCCAGCGTCAGCAGGTTGGGCAGGTTCCACATAGCGCCCCGATCCTTGGCCCGCGCGCGCGCAGCGGGCAAGCTATTCGGCGCAGCCCATGGTGGCCAAGTCGCCCCCACCCACGACTGGTGGTAGCCGCCCCCCGGTTATCCACAACTTATTGTGCCTGCGGCCACTCTCCCCATCTGCTTGGGAGACACCTCTGATACGCTGCACGCCCGCCCGGCGAGTCGTGGCGGAGAGCCGAAGGACGATCCCGATGCGCCTGCCCGATCCCGACACGCTCGACCGCGCCATCGATCTCGACACCGAGGTTGGGCAGACCGCGCCCGCCCCCACCCGCCCACGCATCGTCACCGATCCCACGCGCGATACGCTGCTCACCGATTTCGGCCGCGCCACCCTCGACGATCGCTACCTCCTCCCCGGCGAAACCTACCAGACGCTCTTCGCCCGCGTCGCCACCGCCTATGCGGACGACGAAGCCACCAACCCCGGCCACGCGCAGCGCCTTTACGATTACATTTCGCGCCTGTGGTTTATGCCCGCCACCCCCGTGCTGTCGAACGGCGGCACCGGGCGCGGCCTGCCGATCAGCTGCTACCTGAACTCGGTCGATGACAGCCTGACCGGCATCGTCGATACCTGGAACGAGAATGTCTGGCTCGCCGCACGTGGCGGCGGCATCGGCACCTATTGGGGCAATGTGCGCGGCATCGGCGAACCCGTCGGCCTCAACGGCAAGACGAGCGGCATCATTCCGTTCGTTCGCGTGATGGATTCGCTCACGCTCGCCATCAGCCAGGGCTCGCTGCGGCGCGGCTCGGCAGCGGTGTATCTCGACGTGAACCACCCCGAGATCGAGGAATTCCTCGAAATCCGCAAACCTTCCGGAGATTTCAACCGCAAGGCGCTGAACCTCCACCACGGCGTGCTGATCACCGATGCGTTCATGAACGCGGTGCGCGACGGTGCGCCGTTCGATCTTGTCTCCCCCAAAACGGGCGAGAAGCGCGGGCAGGTCGATGCGCGCAGCCTCTTCCAGAAGCTCGTCGAGACCCGGCTGGCCACCGGCGAACCCTATATCGTCTTCATCGATCACGTGAACGCGGCGATGCCCAAGCATCAGCGCGATCTCGGGCTCAAATGCTCCACCTCGAACCTGTGCAGCGAGATCACGCTCCCCACCGGCCGCGATCATCTGGGTAACAAGCGCACCGCGGTCTGCTGCCTGTCCAGCCTCAACATCGAACTGTGGGACCAGTGGAAGGGCGACAAACGCTTCGTCGAGGACGTGATGCGCTTCCTCGACAATGTGCTCAGCGATTACATCGCGCGCGCCGAACCGAGCATGGCGCACGCGAAGTACGCCGCCGAGCGCGAGCGCAGCGTCGGCCTCGGCGTCATGGGCTTCCACTCGCTGCTGCAGGCCAAGGGCGTCCCCTTCGAGAGCGCGATGGCCAAATCCCTCAACATGCAGATCTTCCGCCAGATCCGCGCCCAGGCCGACGAAGCCTCGATGCAGCTCGCGATCGAACGCGGCCCCTGCCCCGATGCGGCCGAAATGGGCGTGATG
>JBBQJX010000236.1:0-3815 GCA_038326295.1 Sphingomonadales bacterium | reverse complement strand
TGCGCGCGTGGAATCCTGCACCCGGCGCGTGGTTCGAGATCGCGGGCGAGCGCGTGAAGCTGCTCGCCGCCGACGTGGTGACCGGAGTCGGCGAACCCGGCGCGGTGCTCGACACCGCGCTCACCATCGCGTGCGGCAAGGGCGCGATCCGTCCGGTGATCGTTCAGCGCGCGGGCGGCCGCGCGATGCCTGCCGCCGAGATGCTGCGCGGCCTGCCGGTAGCGCCGGGAACGCGGCTCTGACGCGCTTCCGCCTGACCCTCGAATACGATGGCCGCCCCTTCATGGGCTGGCAGCGCCAGCCGCACGGGCCATCGGTGCAGGCCGCACTCGAAAATGCGCTGTTCGACATCGTCGGCGAGCGCACGACGGTCCACGGCGCGGGCCGCACCGATGCGGGCGTCCACGCGACCGGGCAGGTGGCGCATGTCGATATCGAGCGCCCAATCGCGCCGTTCCGCCTGATGGGAGCGATCAATGCCTGCGTCCGTCCTGCACCCATCGCCGTGCTGAGGTGCGAGGAGGTCGCCCCCGATTGGCACGCGCGCTTCTCGTGCCTGGGCCGCCGCTACCGCTACCGCATCGTCAACCGCCGTGCGCCGCTGACCTTCGATGCCGGGCTGGCGTGGCGCGTGACTGCGCCGCTCGACGCGGTCGCGATGCATGCCGCCGCGCAACTGCTGGTGGGGCGGCATGATTTCACGACTTTCCGGTCGGCCAAGTGCCAGGCTGACAGCCCTGTCCGCACGCTCGACCGGCTCGATGTAGAGCGCGTGGGCGACGAAGTGCTCATCCACGCCGCCGCACGCGCCTTCCTCCACCACCAGGTGCGCTCGATGACGGGCTGCCTGAAGATGGTGGGCGAGGGGGTATGGGGCGCACGCGATCTGGCGACGGCGCTGGCGGCGGGGGACCGGACCGCGTTGGGGCTTAACGCGCCGCCGGACGGGCTGGTTTTCACCGGCGCGGCTTACCGTGACTAAGGCAGTGCAGTGACCGCTTCAAGCGCCAGTTTGACGAGCCAGCTTGGATCGGCACAGCGTTTTGTCCAATCGGCACGGCTTGGGTGGGTGACAGTGACAACGGCTCGCCCGCCGCCCAAACGCGCTTCGCTAATCCAGTGTCGGTCTGGATAGGTTTCGTGTCGTTCCGCAAAAAGCCGGTGTGCTCCGAGCTTGTCGCAAACATAACGACCGGCCACCGCGCCAAAGCAGACAATCACGCGAACGCCGCACTGTTCGATCACGGCTTGATGCACCGGCCAGCACTGCTCGGCGATTTGGGCTGATCGGCCCTGAAGCCCCAATTGATCGCGCGTTCGTTCGAAGATGAGATTGCCTGCAGGCGTCGTCTTAAGGTCCAAACCAAGGACGTCGAACATGTGCCGAACCCGGACCTGCACATTCTCGTTGCCAGGCTCGGCACCCTTCCACGACTCGCAGACATAGTCCGACCAGGGCTCATCCCGCCTCCGCATTTCAGCGACGTTGCGAGCGATCGTCTCATTTCGCTGCTCGACGGGATTTCCGCCGGGATTTAGCCCAAGAAGGTCTACAGGACGCGGGCCATCGAAACCATGGCGGCTCGTATAGAAAACCTTGCCCGACCTGCTGATGAGATCCGCCGGTAATCCGTCCACCGCTGCCTCGATACGCGCGAGGATTTCGGACCCACTTATATCCCCTCCCACGTCACGCCGCCTCCGCCATCGCCGTCCCCACCCCCAGCCGTGCCAGCGAGCCATCGAGCATCAGCAACTGCCACAGCAGCCGCCCGTGATCGGCGCGGCCCGATTGGTGTTCGTCCACCGCGCGCGTGAAGTATCCGGGCGCGAACCAGCCGGTATCGAGCGCGGCGGACTGGGTTGCGACGCGGCGTATGCGCGACGCCAAAGGCCCGCGAAACCAGTCCGAAATCGGCGTGACGAAGCCCATCTTGGGCCGGTACAGCAGATCGTGCGGCACGAAGGGCTGCATGGCCTTCTTGAAGAGCCATTTGCCCTCGCCTTCACGCAGCCGCATGTCCGAAGGCAGCCCCGCCGCCCAGCCGACCAGTTCGTGATCGAGCAACGGCTCGCGTGCTTCGAGCGACACCGCCATGCTCGCGCGATCGGTCTTCGTCAGGATATCGCCGGGCAGCCAATGCCGGATGTCCGCATATTGCGCGCGGCCGAGCGCATCGTGCGCGGGTGCAGCACGCATCGTGTCCACATACAGCGATCCCGCCCAGTAACCCTGCAACTCGCGGCGGAAGCTCGCCGAAAACAGGTCCTTGCGCAGCCGGTCGGGCGTGACCGCGATGCTGTTGAAATAGGCCTCTTCGCTCGAACGCGCCATCGCCAGGAACGTCGTCTTCGCGCGCAGCCCGCGCGGGGCCCAGTCCATCTTGGGATAAAGCGCGCCCAGCGTGCCGAACAGCGGCCGCCGGAGCGCCAGCGGCAACGCCGAGCGGCTGCGCTCCTCGAACATGTGCATTTTATAACGCCGGTATCCTGCCAACGCCTCGTCCGCGCCGTCCCCCGAAAGCGCGACCTTGACCGTCTCGCGCGCGAGTTCGCAGACGCGCAGGGTGGGCAGTGCGGACGCATCGCTGAACGGCTCGTCATAGGCGGCGACCAGCCGGTCGATCGCGCCGAAATCGTCGGGGCTGACGAGGCGTTCGTGGTGATCGGTCCCGTACCGCTCGGCGACCTGGCGGGCGTAGCCCGTTTCGTCATAGGCGGCGACGTCGAAGCCGATCGTGCAGGTGTTGACCGGCGCGTTGGACAGCCCCGCCATCATGGCCACCACGGCGGACGAATCGACCCCGCCCGACAGGAATGCGCCCAGCGGCACATCCGCGATCATGCGCAGCCGCACCGCTTCGCGCACGCGCTCGGTCAGTTCGGCGGCGAGATCGGCGGCGCTGCCCCGGTGGCGCGGGGTGAAGTCCACGTCCCAATAGCGGGATGGCCTGGGCAGCGGCTGCCCGCGCCGGATCGTCAGCGTGTGCGCCGCCTCCAGCTTGCGCACGCCTGCGAGCACGCATTTGGGATCGGGCACATAGCCGTAGGCGAAATAATCCTCGATCGCGGTCGGATCGAGCGTGCGGCCCAGCCGGGGGGACGCGGTCAGCCCCTTCAGTTCGGACGCGAACAGCAGCGCGCCATCGGGTGTCAACGCGTAATGGAGCGGCTTCACGCCGAGCCGGTCACGCGCCAGAAACAGCGTGTTCGCGCGCGCATCGTGGATGGCAAACGCGAACATGCCGCGCAGGCGCAGCACCACCGCCTCGCCCCACTCGATCCAGCCGTTCAGGATGACTTCGGTGTCGGAGCGTGTGTGGAAAATATGCCCGCGCATTTCCAGATCGCGGCGGATGTCCTGGAAATTGTAGATTTCGCCGTTGAAGACGATCGCCACTTGGCCACCCAGCGCCAGCATCGGCTGCGCGCCGCCCTCCAGATCGATGATCGACAGGCGGCGGTGGCCCAGCCCCACCCCCGGCGCGCGAAACATGTCGTGCCCGTCCGGCCCGCGGTGCGCGAGCGCGTCGGTCATGCGGCGCAGTTCGCGCTCGGCGATTGGCGCGGTGCCCCGCGTATCGAAATATCCGGCGATCCCGCACATGGCCTAGCGCTCCTTGACGATGGACCGATCGATGATGGTAGCGGGCGGACCCGCCGCCGCGAGGAACCGGTCGAGCGCAGCGCGCGCCGGGACCAGCGGATCCACACGCTCGGCCGATACAAATACGGTTGCCGCCTGCGGATTGCCGCCGGTCAGCCGCGCAAGCAGACCCTGCACCTTGGCGTTGGCCTCGCTGCCCGTCATCCGG
>JBBQJX010000235.1:0-3829 GCA_038326295.1 Sphingomonadales bacterium | reverse complement strand
GGCGGGGGCGCTCAAGAAAGCGCTGCGGCGCGGGCGACCGGCGGGCTCGCGCGCGGGCGATCCCCGCTCGGGCGCGCGGCTGGATATCGCGGCCACGCTGGCGGCTGCCGCGCCGTGGCAGCGGTTCCGCGCGGCGCAGGTCCCCTCCGCCCTTCGGGCACCTCCCCCAGCGGGGGAGGAGGGTTTTGGCGCTCGGCGGCTGCATCTGCGGCGGGAGGATTTTCGCGTGAAGCGGTTCGTCGAGCGCGCCGAATCGACGACGGTCTTCGTGGTCGACGCGAGCGGATCGGCGGCACTGACGCGGCTGGCCGAGGCGAAGGGCGCGGTCGAGCTGTTGCTGGCGGAGGCCTATGTGCGGCGCACGCAGGTGGCGCTGATCGCGTTTCGGGGCGCGACCGCCGAAGTGCTGCTCCCGCCGACGCGCAGTCTGGCGCGGGCGAAGCGCGCACTCGCCGATCTGGCCGGCGGCGGGGGTACGCCGCTGGGTGCGGCGGTGGAGGCGGCGCACGGCATGGCGCTGCTGGCGCGCGGGCGCGGGCGCACGCCGCTGGTGGTGATGCTGACCGACGGCCGCGCCAACGTGTCGCGCGACAGCGGGCCGGGGCGCGAGCATGCACAGGCGGACGCGGCGGCGGCGGCGCGGCTGCTGCGCGCGGACGGGATCGCGGCGGCGCTGATCGACACGTCGCCCCGGCCACGGCCCGAGACGGCGGCGTTCGCTGCGGCGTTGGGCGCGCGGTATCTGGCATTGCCACGGGTGGAGGCGGGGGCGGTGCGCGATGCGGTGCGGGGGATGGGGTAGGCCTTTGGCCTCTCCCTCCCTCACCCTCGCTCGCTGACGCTCGCATATCCCTCTCCCGCAAGCGGGAGAGGGACAGGCCGCAGGCCAGGGTGAGGGAGGGTCCAATCTGGCGATTCCTGCGCGCAACCCACATATCGACCCGGCATGATCGAGACCGCCGCACCCACCCCCGCCGCTGGCAAGCCCGATTGGGCGCGGGACGGCCGCGATTGGCCAAACCGCGCGCACAGCCGTTTCGTCCGCGCGGGCGGGATCGTGTGGCATGTGCAGATGTGGGGCGAAGGCCCGCCGCTGCTGCTTCTGCACGGCACGGGCGGCGCGACGCATAGCTGGCGCGATCTGGGGCCGCTGCTGGCCCCGCATTTCACGCTGATCGCGCCCGACCTGCCGGGGCATGGTTTTACCGAGACGCCTTCGGATACAGGTCTGACGTTGCCCGGGATGGCGGCGCTGATGGGCGCGCTTCTGCGCGAGCTGGGCGTAGCGCCGGTGCTGGCGGTGGGGCATTCGGCCGGCGCGGCGGTGTCGGTGCGCATGGCGCTGGACGGACTGGTGCCCGAGGCGCGCGCGCTTGTGGCGATCAACGGCGCGCTGTTGCCGTTTCCGGGCTTTGCGCAGACGCTGTTTCCTGGGCTGGCGAAGCTGTTGTTCGTCAACCCGTTCGTGCCGCGCCTGTTCGCGCTGACGGCGGGCGGCGCGGGCGGGGTGACGCGGTTCCTGGCGCGCGCCACGGGATCGGCCATCGGCGCGGACTATGCGGCGGACTATGCGAAACTGTTCGGCCAGCACGGGCATGTGGCGGGTGCGCTCGGCATGATGGCGAGCTGGGACCTGGCGGCGCTGGAGCGCGATCTGCCGCAGCTGGCTGTGCCGCTCGCGTTGATCGTGGGGGAAGCCGATGCAGCCGTGCCACCATCGGTCGCCGCGCGCGTTCAGGGCATCGTGCCGGGTGCGACGATCCACAGCCTTCCCGATCTGGGGCATCTGGCGCACGAGGAGCGGGCCGGGGCGGTGGCGGAGATCGTGATGCGCGTATCCGGGCGGACGCTATGAACACGGGAGTATGGCTGGCAATCGGCTGGGCGGCAGTGCTGCTGGGGCTGGGCGGCGCGCTGACCAAGGTGGGCGCATGGTACCGGGGGCTGACCAAGCCCGCGTGGAACCCACCCGACTGGCTGTTCGGACCGGCGTGGACGGTCATCCTGGGGTTGGCGGCATGGGCGGGTGTCGTGGCGTGGAACGCGGCGACGACGCCCTGGGAGCGCACGACGATCCTGATCCTCTTCGGGGTCAACGGCCTGTTCCATTTCCTGTGGAGCCCGCTGTTCTTCAAGCTCGAACGGCCGGACTGGAGCCTGATCGAATCCTTCTTCCTGCTCGGATCGGTGTTCGCGCTGGTGCATGGGCTGGCACCGATTTCGATGCGCGCGGCGTGGCTGGTTGTGCCGTATCTGGTGTGGGTGAGCTTCGCGACCGTGCTCAACTGGAAGATCGTCGCGATGAACCCGCCGTTCGGGCGCGCGGCGACGTCTCGATCGGGCTGACGCCGCCCTCCCTCACCCTCGCTCGCCTGCGGCTCGCATTTCCCTCTCCCGCTTTGCGGGAGAGGGACGGCCGCAGGCCAGGGTGAGGGAGGGGTCACCGCAACGTTCGCGGCATCCGGAAGGGTAGCATCCACTTGACCCACGGCCGCGCAAAGCGATCAAGCGAGAGCGTTTCGTGGACTGCGGTGGCTCTCTCTCCGAAGAGGCGCGTAGCGAGCGTGGCGCGCGCGTAAAAGGGCGAATCCTCGAAGGTGCGCAGGATCGTGGGCGTGGTGCCCATGTCTGCACGGGTGGCGCGGGCAACGCGCCAAAGCGTGGGAGGCAGCTGCGCGAGCGGGGGGGGCGCAACCTGCTCGATGCGACCCGCTGGGTCGATGCGCAGCGCAAGGCCGAATTCGGATCCGTCTCGGCGCAAGCCGTCGTAGAGGATTGCGGTATCGCGCGCGAGGTGCGCGCGCGACCAGTCCCAGCGCGCGAAGCCGGCTTCGAGCGATTCGGTCCCGGCGTTCGAATCGAGATAGCCTTCTCCCGACCAGCTCAGCGCCGGGGCGGTGAGCGCGACCTCGACGCGCGCGCGCGGCGCGAGCGGGTGCCAGCGGTGGCGGCCTTGCGCATCGAGCGCGAAATCCTGGGTGGTGATCGCCTGCGGGCGGACGGTGACCGTGCCGCGCACGCGGTGGGGCAACGGGGCGGCGCGCTCGTCGATGTGGATGCGCAGCGCGGTGCCATCCCATTCCATCGCGCTCGGGCCGATCTGAAGGCGGGTGGGCGATTGCCCGAGCGCCGCCTCGCGCCGTTCGGTCATCGCCCAGCGGCTCGCGCCGCGCGTGTAGACCGCGACGTTCATCGCGCAATGGTTGGCGGGGCGGGCGCGGCCCGACCACGCATAGTAAGGCGAGAAGACGCTGCCGATGAAGCCGATGATCGTCAGCCCGTAGCGGCCGCAGTCCGAGAGCGCGTCGAGATACCACCAGGCGTAGCCACCGGGCGGGACGGGCGCATCGAAGCGAGGTCCGCCAGACACGCGTGCGCCGCCAGCCGACCCGAAAGCGCCGCCATCGGCACCCCCGCCCCCGGATGCGCCCCGCCTCCCGCCAGATACAGGCCCGGCATCCGCGTTCGCGCCCCCGGTCGCTGGAAGGCCGCCGCCGCGCCGTGGGTCGAGCGGCCGTAGAGCGCTCCGCCCGTCGCCGGGAACATCGCCTCGAACATCGCGGGGGTGGTCGTGTGGAGGTGCGGCCCGGGTTCGATCGTCAGGCCGCATTGCGCCAGCCGCGCGAAAATCCGCTGCTCGCATTGGTGGATCTCCGATTGCGTGTGGGGACGGGTATCGCCCAGGGGCGGGGCGTTGCAGATGATGTGCAGGCGTTCGGGGCCTTGTGGTGCGGTTTGGGTGCCCGCATCGCGGTCCTGTGCGTGGACATAGATCGTGGGATCGCCCGGGACTTCGCCGCGTGCGATGTCCTCGAACTCGCGCGCATAG
>JBBQJX010000234.1:0-3876 GCA_038326295.1 Sphingomonadales bacterium | reverse complement strand
CCGTTTTCCAAACCGTCCGTGTCGCAGCGACATCGTTTACGGCGCACAGCAGCACACGCTGCTGAATCGGCGAACGATAGCCCAGCAGCTCCAGATGCGGCGGCGCGAACTCGGGCCACAGCGGCACTACATCGACGCGCGCATTGTCCAGCCCGTCGAGCGCGACCTGCGTCGGCCCCTCGTTCAGCGTGCGCCCGTGCGCGCGCAGGCCCCGCGCCGCATACCACGCGATGCTCGCATCCACGTCCGCCACGCCGATTGCGGTGTGATCGATCCCGCGCGGCTTTGCCCCACCGGAGAATTGCAGGAATTCAAACGGATGGCCCTCCGGGTCGCGCAGCTTGACCGCCGTGACGCCACCCGATCCTGCGGGGAGCGTCACTGGCCCATCGCGCGAGATGCAGGTCGCGCCGTGCGCCCGGGCGCGCTTGAAGGCGGCCGCCGCGTCGTCGACGACGATTGCGAAATGCTGGAAGCGCAAATCGGCGGCGTCCGCATCAGCGGGATACGCGCCGCCCGCGACCTCGAACCAATCCAGCTCGATTGTCTGGTCGCGGGCGAAGGCCATCTTCCGCCGCGCCCCCGCGCCGGACAGGCCGAGCACCGCCATCTCGTCGGCGCAAATCATCGCCGCCTTCCCGACCGTGAAACCGATCGCCTCGGTGTAGAAGCGCGCGAGCCGATCCGGGTCGCGCGTGACGAGGCGGATCGCGGTGATCCCCGTCCATGCGCTCACGGCCGCACAGCGCCGCGCACGTTGACACAAATCGCGTACAGCGTCGCGCCCGCGCACAGGAACAGCCGCGAGCGGTGGCGGCCTCCAAAAGCGAGATTGGCAACCGCCGAGGGCACGAGAATCTTGCCCAGCAGCACGCCCGAGGGATCGATGCAGTGGACGCCGTCTCCCGCGCCCGACCAGAGGTTGCCCTGTTCGTCGACGCGAAAGCCATCCGCATAGCCGGGCGTAACCTTGTGGAAAATACCGCCGCCCGCGAGCCGCCCGTCCTCGCCCACCTCGAACATACGGATGTAGCGACGCGGATCGGCATCGAACTGGTGACCGGTTTCGGCCACATACAGGCGGCGCTCGTCGGGTGAGAAGGCGAGCCCGTTCGGCCCATCGAAATCGTCCGCCGCGATCGTCAGCGCGCCGTCGCCCGGATCAAGGCGGTAAAGGCGAGGCGGCAACTCGGCGGTTGCCCTGCCGCCCTCATAGTCGGTTTCGATCCCGTAGGGCGGATCGGTGAACCAGATCGTCCCATCCGAACGGCACACGATATCGTTGGGCGAGTTCAGCCGCTTGCCCTCGTAATGGCTGGCCAGGACCGTGATCGTGCCATCGAGTTCGGTGCGCGTGACGCACCTGTCGCGGTGCAAGCAGCCGATCAGGCGACCCTGGCGGTCGCGGCAATGGCCATTGGCAAAGCCCGAGGGCGCGCGGAAGACCGAGACGCCGCCGTGTTCGCTCCAGCGCAGGACGCGGTCCCCCGGCACATCGGAGAATAGCAGGCAGTCGTGGTCCGCGAACCACACTGGGCCCTCGATCCAGCGATAACCGCTGCCGAGCACTTCGAGCCGCGCGTTTCCCAGCACCATCGCGCGGAAGCGGGGATCGACGATCTCGAACGCTTGCATCTCAGGCGATGTGGCAGGGCTTGGCGACCGGATCGATATGCAGCTGCACGGTCATCAGCAGGGCGGGCACCGCGCCGACCGTGCCCGAGCGGTGGCCCTTGCGGCCGTCCGCCTCGCGGCAGCCCTGATCCTCGCCAAACGAGAACTCGCCCGCGCCCTGCTCGATGCGCGTGCCGTCCATGCTCTGGATGAACCAGCGGCCCGAGAGCACGACGATCCACTGCGGCGCAGGGTTCTCGTGCCAGTCACCGATCCAGCCCACCGGCTGCACGGTGAAGACCACGGTCGATGGTCCGGTCGGCTGCTTGTTGTTCCACTGTGGATCGGCGGGGCCGATCCGGGCAAGTTCGTAATCCGTCAGCGCGCATTGGCGCTGATGGCTGACGCCGTCCTCGCCCACCCACAGGTGCCAGTAGGCAACGCTGGGCTTTGGGCCGGTGTCGTTCATGATCGGTCTCCGGCATAGGGGTGGCTCGACGCAAGCGGGTGCGCGAGGAAGGGGGCGAGGCCGTAACCGTCGGGTCCGACGGTGATCAGGAGAAAGCCCGCGCCGAGCGACAGGTTCTTGGTGAAATCCCAGAACAGATCGCGCGCCGGGCTGGTCCCCGCCTTCCAGAAGCCTTGCCGTTCCCAGAAGCGCTTGAACAGGATCGCGGTCGCCGCACAGTAGCCCGCCATCGCCAGCGCCGCCGCGCGGTCCGCGACGCCCGTCAGGATGCAGAGCGGCAGGGTCATTTCGATCGCGAGCCCGCAGGCGACGACCGCCGAGGCGATCGGGCGGGGCTGGAAAACATCGGCTGCCTGCTCCACCGCTCGCTGAAAGCGCAGGCCCTTGTCGAGCGCGCCGAACGGCAGGAACAGCATCACCAGCCCGAAGCGCACCACCAATGCCGCGAGCGCCCCGCCGGTCACCCAAGCCGGCCGGCGATGCGGTCCGCGACGCGCAGCGCGTTGGCGACGATCGTCAGCGTCGGGTTGCACGCGCTGATCGACGGGAAACAGCTCGCGTCCGCCAGATACAGATTGTCGACCTCGTGCGCGCGGCAATCGAGGTTGAGCACCGAGGTGGCCGGTTCGGTCCCAAAGCGCGCGGTGCCCGATTGGTGCGCAGTGCCGCCGACGGGAATGTTCTTGCCCAGATACAGCGAGCGATCGAGCAGCACGCACGGGTGCCCCGACTTTTCGAGGATTTCCTTGAGCTTGGCCTTCAGCCGCCTGGGGGCTTCGGGGTTCGTCGGCACCAGATCGAGATGGACCTTGCCGTCCTTGTAATACACGCGGTTGTCGGGGTGCGGAAGGTCTTCGGACTGCAGCCAGAAGCTCACCGAATGACGCGCGATCTGCTCGAACGGCATTTCGGGCAGCCACTCGAGCCAGTCGGGCAGGGCTTCGCCCTTGATCTGGTCCGCGTGGCTCACCGCCATCAACTGGATGAGGCCCAGCGGAAACTCCCAATCGTCCGCGCCGAAATAGAAGTCGCTGATCGCCAGCGTCTTCTGGAAGACGGTCTCGTTGGGCTCGCGCATCACCGCCATCAGCACGCTCATGTCGTGGCGCATGTAATTGCGGCCGACCTGGTCCGATCCGTTGGCGAGGCCACGCGGATGCGCGTCGCTTTCCGATCGCAGCAGGAGCAGCGCCGACGACAGCGCGCCCGCCGCCACCACCACAATATCGGCGGAATATCGCTCCTCGCGGCCCTCGCGCGTGACGTGGACCGTCTCCACGCTGCGCCCCGAGGCGTCGGTCTCCAGCCGCGAGACATGGGCCCCCGTCAGCAGCGTGACGTTCGGGTACGCGGCGAGCATCGGATCGATGCAGATGACCTGTGCATCCGCCTTGCCGTTCAACAGGCAAGGGAACCCGTCGAAAAAGCTGCACTTGATGCAGGTGCTGGTCGGCGTCGGCTTGCCGTCGCGTTCGTCGAGCAGGATGCCGAGCGGCAGGTGGAAGGGCTTGAGGCCGATCGCCTTCAGCCGTTCGCTCAGCGCCTCGATCGCCGCCGCGTGCGCGACCGGCGGATGTGCGTAGGGCGCGCTCGCCCAGGGCTCCACCGGGTCCTCGCCGCGCGCGCCGTGGACGTGGAACAGCGCCTCCGCCTGCGTATAATAGGGCTCCATCTCCTCATACGTGATCGGCCATGCGGGCGACATGCCGCCCGCATGGCGCACCTCACCGAAATCACGCTCGCGCATCCGCAGCAGCGCCGCGCCATACACTTTGGAGTTGCCTCCGACGCAA
>JBBQJX010000233.1:0-3878 GCA_038326295.1 Sphingomonadales bacterium | reverse complement strand
ACATCATCGCCGAATTGTCCTTGCCGCCGCCCTTGTACTCCTCTGCTGCCATGCGCTCGGCGGCGGGTGGCTGCATGCATTTGTCCGTGACGGTGCGGCTGCACATCGGCAGGTCACCGCTCATCATCGGCGCGGCGGCGGGCGCTTCCATCGGAGCCGCCATCGGGGCATCCGCTGCGGGCGCGTCCTGCGCGAAGGCGGGGGCGGCAAGCGCGATGCCGAGCGCGGCGAGGGCGGGAACGAAAGATTTCATTGGGGCAACTCCCTGAATTTCACGCCCATCGCGGGCGACTTTTACACTCTAACGCCGCAACAATCGCTGTCCAGTCGCACGGGTTCCGCGTGCGGTCGCCGCGCGTTACACATGGACCAATCATAATCCGGGAGAACAGCATGGCCGACGCCGCCGAGCAGCTGCGCCGCTACACCCACCTGATGGGCCGCGCGAGCCAGGCGATGCTCGAATTCTGGACAAAGCAGGGCGCGTCGCCGGGCAACGCGCCAACGTCGAACGTGAGCGCCATCGCCGGCGAGTGGGGAGCTGCGGCAAGCGCGATGCTCGCCGATCCGGGCAAACTCGCCGCGATGCAGGCCGATTGGTGGCAGGGCGCGATGGGCCTGTGGCAGAGCTTCGCCGACGGTACGCCCGGCCCGCTCGCGGCCGCCGCCGACAAGGACAAGCGCTTCCGGGGCGAGGCATGGCGCGAACAACCGGTCTTCGATTTCGTCCGTCAAGCCTATCTGCTGACCGCGCGCCACATCATGGATGCGGCCGCAGGCGTCGATGGGCTGGACGCGGATGCGCGCCAGAAGATGCTGTTCAACACGCGCCAGTTCGTCGATGCGATGAGCCCGTCCAACTTCGCCGCGCTCAACCCCGAGGTTATGAAGGCCGCCGCCGCGAGCGAGGGCGAATCGCTGCTGGCGGGGATGGAGCACATGCTAGCCGACCTCGACCGGGGCAAGCTGACGATGGTCGACGCGACCGCCTTCGAGGTGGGGCGCAACATCGCTGCCACGCCGGGGAAGGTGATCTACGAAAACCGCCTGTTCCAGCTGATCCAGTATGCACCCACCACCGCGCAGGTCCACGCGATCCCGCTGCTGATCTTCCCCCCATGGATCAACAAATTCTACATCCTCGATCTCACCCCCGAAAAAAGCTTCATCCGCTGGGCGGCCGCGCAGGGGCTGACGGTGTTCGTGGTCTCTTGGCGCAACCCGGGCAGCGAGTTCGCGGGCGCGACGATCGACACGTATGTTTGCGAGGGCTTTCTCGACGCGATCGACCGTGTGCTCGCGGCGACTGGAGCGCCGTCCACGCACGCGATCGGCTACTGCGTCGCGGGCACCACGCTCGCCGCCACGCTGGCACTGCTCGCTGCGCGCGGTCAGGCCCCGAAGATCGCCAGCGCTACGTTTTTCACCGCGCAGGTCGATTTCTCCGATGCGGGCGAGCTTAGAGTGTTCATCGATGACGCGCAGCTTGCGCAGATCGCCGAACTCAGCCGCGAGACTGGCTATCTGGACGGGCGCTACATGGCAAGTACGTTCAATCTGCTGCGCTCGAACGATCTTATCTGGAATTATGTAGTCAACAACTACATGCTTGGTAAAGATTACATCGCGTTCGATCTGTTGTTCTGGAACGCCGACGCCACCAACGTCCCCGCCACCTGGCACGCGAGCTACCTGAAGGACTTCTACCGCGACAACCGGTTGGCCACCCCCGGCGGGATCGTCGTGGACGGCGTGCCCATCGATCTCTCGACGGTGAAGACTCCCGCCTATGTCCAGGCCGGCAAGGAGGATCACATCGCCCCCGCGCGCTCGGTCTATCACATCACGCACCACTTTACCGGCCCGCTGCGCTTCGTGCTCGCGGGCAGCGGTCACATCGCGGGCGTTGTCAACCCGCCCGGCTCGGGCAAGTACAACTACTGGTCGAGCGAGGGCGCGCTTGCTCCGACGCTGGACGAATTCGTTGCCCGCGCGACGGAGACCAAGGGCAGCTGGTGGCCCGACTGGTGGGCGTGGATCGCGCCGCGCTCCGGCGCAATGGTGTCCGCGAGGGAGACGGGGCAGGGGATCGAGGAAGCGCCGGGGCGCTATGTGCGCGAGGTGGTCGGTCGCTGAGAATTGTGGCCTGGCGCACACATCACTAAAGCGCGGATCGCTCCTTCGAACGCTTGCCGCCGATCCTATAAAATTGTTCTTGCGTAACCGATACGATTGCCTCCTTAAGTGCGAGGGCTGCGGAGGGCAGCCGATTTAAACGGGAGGCCAAATTGCAATCCATGCTTCGTTGTGTCGCGCTTGCGACAACATTGCTCGCTTCGGGCGTAGCGTCCGCCGGTATCCTAAAGAACGAGTATCAGGATTTCGAATCCGCCGTGCTGATCCCGTACACCGCCGCCGACAGCAACGCTTTCTCCGCGCTGCCAAGTGCGCTTGGCGGTGGCTTACACATTATAAAGGGTTTTGAGGGTATCAGCCAGTACGATGTCGCGTCGGTTGCGCGTAACTTCATACCGCCCGACACGATCGGCGCGGTCGGAACTACCCAGTATTTGACCTTCGTCAATGGCGGCGTCGCGGTTTACGAGAAGGCGACCGGCAACCGGCTTTCCTTCCAATCGGATCTGTCGTTCTGGCAGGGTCTGGGCCGCTCGGGCGCGAACGGCGATTCGCGCGTGCAGTTCGACAAGGCCTCGAACCGCTGGATCGCGCTTTCGTTTGCCAGCAGCGTCTCCCAGATCCAGATCGCGGTTTCGGACACGGCCAATGCGCTCGGACCGTGGAACTCGACGGTGTTCACCGGCTTCAGTGGCTTCGGCTTCGGAGCTACGGCCGATTACCCGACGCTCGCGATCGACAACAACGCGGTCTACATCGGCACCAACAATTTCGCGCCGACGAGCATGGGCGGGCCTAACAGCTTCCGCGGGACGACGCTCAACATTATTCCAAAGGGCGACCTGTTTGGCGCGGGCGCGCCTACTGCGGACAATCGCGCCGTGGTGGTGACGCCGTTTACGAACTCGAGCAGCGATGACGACCGCGGCTTCGCCATCCAGGGCGTCAACACCGCCAGTGCAACGACAACCGGCCGTTTAATCGCCGCCTCGCTCTTCACCAACGACGTGGTCCGCTACGACATCAACGGTGTGGACAACTTGGCGACCGCGACGCTCTCGCCGACGACGTTTCTGGGCACGCGAGGTTATGGTACCAACGAAGCCGGTCGCCAGCCAAATTTGGTGCCCGATGTGGACATCAACCTCACCGACGCAATCTTCAACAATGACAGAGTCGTCGATACGCTCGATCAACGGATCGGTTCGAGTGTGACCGAAGTGAACGGCCGCATCTATTCGGTTTATACCATAACACCTAGAAGCGGCGATCACACGTACATCCGCACGCTGATCGTCGACGCGACGACGAACGAGATCCTTTACGAGCGCAATATCGGCGACGGAGTGCATGATTATTACCAGGGTTCGATCGCGGTCAACAGCGCTGGCACTGTCGTCGTCGGATATGATCGTTCCGGGTCAGAGGCGGGCACGGGCAACATCACTTTCGCCGCTCAAACCTTCCGTACAAGCGCCAAGGGCAAGCTCGTGGCGATTGGATCGGAAGAGATATTGAAAGTCAGCTTGGTCGACGATTATCACAACGGCAGCCTCGACGGGCAGGTCGCGGCGCGGCGCCAGCGTTGGGGCGACTACAGCTCCGTCACTGTGGACCCGACCGACGAAAATTACTTCTGGGCGATCGGTGAATTCGCGCGCGAGTACAACGATCTCGCGGGTGGACATCCTGGCGGCACCGGTGGCTCGCGCTGGAGTACCTGGATCTCCGAACTGTACGTC
>JBBQJX010000232.1:0-3881 GCA_038326295.1 Sphingomonadales bacterium | reverse complement strand
CGGCAGCATCGAGCTTGGGACCCATTACCTGCCCGGTCCCGCCCAGCAGATCGGAACTTATAACAGCAACTACGCGGGCTTCAATTTCCCCAGCAACCAGCCCGGCGGCATGGGTTTCCTCACCTTTCTCCACGAAATCGGCCATGCGCTCGGCCTAGAACATCCGTTCGATACCAGCGAGCGCTTCCCCGGCGTGCCGGAGGGCGACGAGACCAGCATCGGTGATCACGGCCTCAATCAGGCGCTTTTTACCGTGATGAGCTACAACGATTACTACCGCCAAATCGGACCGCCGCCAGGTTTCAATTATGGCTGGCAGAAAACGCCTGGCGCGTTTGATATCGCTGCGGTCCAAGCGCTCTACGGCCCTAATTTGGCGACCGGGGCGGGCGATACCGTTTACACGCTTCCCGATAAGAACGTCGAGGGCACGGGGTTCGCGTGCATCTGGGATTCAGGCGGCATCGATACGATCGACGGGCATAGCGCGGTGGGGTTGAGCATAATCGATCTCCGCGCGGCGACGCTGCAGGACGAATATGGCGGCGGCGGCTTCCTATCGCATGTAACTGGCGTTTACGGCGGCTTCACCATTGCCAATGGCGCGGTGATCGAGAATGCGATCGGGGGTAGCGGCGTCGATTACCTGACCGGTAACGATGCCGCGAACCGGTTGGACGGGTCGCTCGGATTGGAGGATACATTAAACGGCGGGGCGGGCGATGATACGCTGATCGGGGGCACCGGCCAGAACACTCTGGACGGCGGAGACGGGAACGACACCCTGATCGGTGGGACGGGCTACAATTTCTTCGACGGCGGCACAGGGAACGACATCTATTACGGCGGTCCGAACGGCAACAGCTACGTCGTTGACAGCATTGGCGACGTCATTTTCGAACCTGCGACCGAACATGATCGCGTCTCCTCGAGTGCAAGCTATTATCTCTGGGCGAACCTGGGCTCTCTTACACTGTTGGAGGACAGTCATGCCTTGTTCGGGGTCGGTAACGATCAAAACAACACGATCTTCGGAAATAGCTTCGATAACTTGCTGATCGGCGGAGATGGCGATGATACGCTCTACGGCGGCGCCGGCAATGATCAGCTTTTCGGCGAAACCGGCAACGATGCGCTGTACGGAGAGGACGGAACCGACTACCTCGTCGGAGGCGATGGCAACGACCTTCTCGATGGCGGCTATGGGCCCGATGCGCTTTACGGTGGCGATGGCAATGATGGGCTGCTCGGCGGTCCCGATTTCGCGACCGATATCCTTGTCGGCGGCGCGGGTGACGACACGCTGGTCGCCGACTCCGGCCTTGGCGATTACGATTTGCTTTATGGGGGTACGGGCAATGACATCTACTACGTCGATACGCCCGCCGATCTGACCTTTGAAAACCCGGGGGAGGGCACCGACACCGTCATCGCTTACATCGTCGGCGCGGGCTATTATCTGTATGCCAATATCGAGAACCTCACCCTCGGCGCACAGACGCCGTTCGGTGTGGGAAACGAGCTCGATAACATTCTTATCGGCTCCAATCAGAGTAATTGGCTACTGGGTGGTGCGGGTGACGACCGTATCGATGGCGGCGGCGGCAATGATGTTCTCTTCGGTGAGGCCGGGGCAGACACCTTCATCCTGAATCATGCGAACGAGGGAGCTTATGCCGGCGACATCGTCGGCAGCGGTCAGGATGTCATCGGCGATTTCCAGCCCGGCATCGACAGGATCGAACTCGTCGGCCAGGGCTTCACCAGCTTCGATCAACTCCAGGCCGCCTTCGTCGAAAATGGCGGCACCACCGCGATCGATCTCGGCAATGGCGATTTTGTCGTGCTGAATGGCGTGCCCAACGCCGCGCTCACCGCGCCGGACTTCATTTTCGGCTAAGCTCGGTTAGCGCGCGACTTTCACGCCCGCGTGAACCAGTCGGCTACCAGCGTCTGGCCTGACGCCGACAGATGCAGCCCCATCTTGGTGCGCCGCCACAACACGTCTTCCCCGCAGACCGCCCACTCGTGCCGCCGCAGGTGATTCAGTTCGGCTTCGGGCATGCCGCCGACATCGCTGCCCGGCCGATCGAGCATGTCGGTCGCCTCGGTGCCATAGCAGCGCGCCATCCGGTGGACCGTGGCCGCCGCTATCGCCGGATGCGCATGCCCCAGTTCGGCGGCAAAGCGCGCGAAGGCGCTGCCGGCACTTTCGCCCTGCGCGCGCGCGATGCCGCCGCCCGGCAACGTCGCGCCTGCGGTCCAGTCGTGCGTGGCGGGTGCGAGATAACGTGCGACTTCCTCGGCGAGCAATCGGTAAGTGGTGAGCTTGCCGCCGACGATCGTGGTGGAGGCGTGCGCATGCTGCACGAGCTGCCAGCCGCGCGAGGTCTCGCGGTTGGACTTGCCCGCCTCCTTCACCAGCGGCCGCACGCCAGCAAAGCGGTGGACGACATCGGCGGACGTCAGCGGCTGCGCGAGGTACCGGTTCGCCGCCTCCAGCAAATAGGCTTGTTCCTCGTCGGTCGGCGCGGCGTCTCCCGGCGCGTCGATCGCGCGCTCGGTGGTGCCGACCAGCGAGAACTGGCCTTCATAGGGGATGACGAAAACGATCCGCTCGTCCGGCCCCTGCAGGATGTAGGCATCCTCCGTCGGGTTGACGCGGCGCGTGACGAGGTGCGTGCCCTGCACGAGCGCGAGGTGCGGCGCGTCGTTGACGCCGAGCACGGCGCGCGCGACCTCCTCGGCCCACGGACCCGCCGCGTTGACGATGTGGCGCGCGGCGAGCTGCCGGCCGCTGGCGAGCGTCACCGCCCAGCCCGGCCCATCGGGCGCGGCGCGCCGCACCCCATCGCGCAGGATCACTTCGGCCCCCAGCCGCGCCGCATCGCGCGCGTTGGCGACCACGAGGCGCGCATCGTCGACCCACCCGTCCCAATAGCGGAAGCCCTTCCGCCACCGGCCCGCCAGCCCGCGTCCCGCAGGATCGCGGGCGAGATCGACCGAGGCGGAAGCGGGGACTTCGCGGCGGCGCGCGAGATTGTCGTACAGCCAAAGCCCGGCGCGGATCATCCAGCGCGGCCGCTGATCGGGCGCATGCGGCAACACGAACGCCAGCGGCCACGCGAGGTGCGGCGCAATATCGAGCACCACCTCGCGCTCGGCCAGCGCATGGCGCACGAGGCCGAACTCGAAGAGTTCGAGGTAACGCAGCCCGCCGTGGATCAGCTTGGTCGATGCACTCGAGGTGCCGCCGCCGATGTCGCCCTTGTCCACCAGGGCTACGCGCCGCCCCCGCCCGGCAAGATCGCGGGCGATTCCCGCGCCGTTGATCCCGGCACCGATGACGAGGACATCGAACATGGGCGTTCTGCTAACCGGGAGCGGTCACGCCGGCTAGGGCGACCGAAGGTCCCCGAGCGTGGGTGCCGCCACCGCAAATGCAAGCCGCCTGGCCGCGACTTCGTCTCGGCTCGCGCTCAATCGACGACGAAGCCGACCGCTGCGGGCCGAATCCGGCGCGTTCGAGACCGCAACAGCAGGTAAATCCCCGTCAGCACCACCAGCCACGGCACCCCGACGATCCACGCCACGTCCCAGAAGGTGTGATCGAAGCCCATGGTAACCAGGATGGCGCACAGCAGGCCGATGCCGAGGATCTGCGCATAGGGAAACAGCGGCGAGCGCACCGGCAGCGCATCCACCTTGTGCCGCGCGCGAAAGCGGATGTGACTGACGAGGATCGCGATCCACACCAGAATGCCGCCGAACAGCGCGATGCCGGTGAGGTAGTTATACGCGCTCGGCGTGATCCACGCGACGCACGCGACGCCGAGCACGCAGATGCCCGACAGGATCGTCGCCGCGACCGGCGTACCGAG
>JBBQJX010000231.1:0-3912 GCA_038326295.1 Sphingomonadales bacterium | reverse complement strand
CTCGGTGCCGCGTCCCGCGAGCACTGCGATGACCTGGATCGTCTCGGCGATGAGCGCGCGCGGGACGGTGACCACCGCTTCCTGCACGAGGCTCTCGAGCCGCCGCAGCGCGCCCAGCGCCGACCCCGCGTGGATCGTGCCGATACCGCCGGGGTGGCCGGTGCCCCAGGCCTTGATCAGGTCGAGCGCCTCGGCGCCGCGCACCTCGCCAATGGGGATGCGATCGGGGCGAAGCCGCAGCGCCGAGCGCACGAGGTCGGACAGCGAGGCGACGCCGTCCTTGGTCCGCAACGCAACCAGATTGGGCGTGAGGCACTGCAGCTCGCGCGTGTCCTCGATCAGGACGACGCGGTCCGAGGTCTTCGCGATTTCGGCGAGCAGCGCGTTCGCGAGCGTCGTCTTGCCGGTCGAGGTGCCCCCCGCGACGAGGATGTTGGCGCGGTCACGGACAGCAGCGCGCAGTGCCTCAGCCTGGGCGGCCATCATCACCCCCGAAGTGACATAATCCCCAAGCGTGAACACCGCGACCGCCGGCTTGCGGATTGCGAAGCAGGGCGCAGTGGCCACCGGCGGCAGCAGGCCCTCGAACCGCTCGCCCGTCTCGGGCAGCTCGGCCGACACTCGCGGACTACCCGCGTGGACTTCCGCCCCAACATGATGCGCGACCAGGCGCACGATGCGCTCACCATCGGCGCGCGAGAGATGCTCTCTCGGGTCGGCCAGCCCCGTGCCGAGCCGGTCCACCCATAGGGAGCCGTCGGGATTGAGCATCACCTCGACCACGGCGGGGTCGGCGAGCAGCTCGGCGATCGCGGGCCCAAGAGCGGTGCGCAACATGCGCGCGCCACGCTGGAAGGCCTCGCTGCGAAGGATGGTGGTGGTCACGTCGGTCCCCATGGCTGGTGGGGATGAGTAGAGAGACGCCTAAGCCCGGCGGATCAACAAGCTTTGCTCATCGGCGTAGTCTGGCGTGCAAAGACAGGGGAACGGCGGAATACACTTCTATCCTTGCCGCTCCGTACACAAGAACCGTCTGCAATTTTTGGAGTTGAGAGAGATACATTACGAGATGGTGTGGCTTTCGGAGGCCGCACCGAGTTTCCTGTCTCCAATGTCATCGGTTGTGGGACCCCGTCGTCGCAGCAGCAAATATCCCGCAGGCACGACGAGCATCGAGAGCAGCGGCGCGGTCAGCATCCCGCCGATCATCGGCGCGGCGATGCGGCTCATGACTTCGGAGCCCACGCCTTGACCGACGAGGATCGGGATCAGGCCTGCCAGGATGACCGCGACCGTCATCGCCTTGGGGCGGACGCGAAGCAGCGCGCCTTCGCGGACGGCGGCGGTCACGTCTCTGGACGCGGGGGCCGGGCCGCGATCGGCGAGCGCATGCTTCAAGTAGATGAGCATGACGACACCGAACTCGGCCGAGACGCCCGCGAGCGCGATGAAGCCGACGCCGGTGGCGACCGACTGGTTGTAGCCGAGCAGGTAGAGCGCCCACACGCCGCCGGTCAGCGCGAAGGGCAGTGTGAACAAGATCAGCAGCGCTTCGTCGAGGCGGCGGAAGGTGGCGTACAGCAAGGCCACGATGATGAGCAGCGTCGCGGGCACCACCAGCTTCAGGCGCTCGGTCGCGCGCTGGAGAAACTCGAACTGTCCGGTGTAGGCGATGCTGATCCCGGGTGAGAGCTTCACCTCGTGCGCCACCGCCTTTTGCAGATCGCCGACCACCGAGGCGAGGTCGCGTCCGTGCGCGTCGACATAGACCCACGTGGTCGGACGGCCGTTCTCGCTGCGGAGCTGGGGCGGGCCGTCGGCGATGCGGACGTCGGCGACCGTTCCGAGCGTGATCTGCTGGAGCGCGGGCGTGAGCACGGGCAGCGCTTGCAGCTTGGCGAGGCTGTCGCGCAGCTCGCGCGGGTAGCGCACGCTGATCGGATAGCGCGCCAGGCCCTCGACGGTTTGCCCGACCGTCTCGCCGCCGATTGCGCCTGCTACCACCGACTGCACGTCCGCGACGTTCAGCCCGTAGCGCGCGGCCGCCGCGCGATCGATGCGCACATCGATGTAACGCCCCCCGGTCAGCCGCTCGGCGAGCGCCGAGGTGACGCCGGGGACGCCTTTCGCGGCGTGCTCGACCGCGCGGGCGATCCGGTCGATCTCGGCGAGGTCGCTGCCCGACACCTTGACCCCAATCGGTGTCTTGATGCCCGTCGACAGCATATCAAGGCGGTTGCGGATCGGCGGCACCCAGATGTTCGCAAGGCCGGGCAGGCGCACGCGATGATCGAGTTCGTCGACCAGCTTTTCAGGCGTCATCCCCGTGCGCCACTGATCGCGCGGTTTGAAGCGGATCGTCGTCTCGAACATCTCGGTTCCGGCGGGATCGGTCGCGGTCTCGGCGCGACCCGCCTTGCCGAAGACGCTGTCCACCTCGGGCACCGTCTTGATGAGGCGATCGGTCTGCTGGAGCAGGCGGCCCGCCTCCGCCATCGAAATGCCGGGAAGCGCGGACGGCATGTACAGCAGATCGCCCTCGTTCAGTTGCGGCATGAACTCGGCCCCGAGTTGGCTTATGGGCCAGGCGCTCGTAGCGAAGATCAGCGCGGCGATGGCGAGCGTCGCGCGCGGCCGTTTCAACACCCAATCGAGCGCAGGGCGGTAGATGGCGGTCAGCGCGCGGTTGATCGGGTTTGCGCGTTCGGAGGGGATGCGGCCCCGGATCAGCCAGCCCATCAGCACCGGCACCAGCGTCACCGAGAGCAGCGCCGCGCCGGCCATCGCGTAAGTTTTGGTGAAGGCGAGCGGCGCGAACAGGCGGCCCTCCTGACCTTGCAGGCTGAAAACGGGAATGAACGAGAAGGCGATGATGAGCAGACTGAGGAACAACGCCGGGCCGACCTCGACCGCTGCGTCGGTGACGACCGTCCAGCGCGCCGCACCTGCCAACCGCTCGCCGGGGTGGTCGTGCGTCCAGCGTTCGAGATGCTTGTGCGCATTTTCGATCATCACGACCGCCGCGTCGACCATTGCGCCGACCGCGATCGCGATCCCGCCCAGCGAGAGGATATTCGCGTTCAGGCCCTGGACGCGCATGATCGTGAACGCGATCAGTACGCCCAATGGCAGCGTGACGATGGCGACCAGCGCCGAGCGCAGGTGCCAGAGGAACAGGCCGCAGACGAGCGCGACCACGAGGAACTCCTCGAGCAGCTTGGTCCTGAGGTTGGCGACCGACGCGTCGATCAGCGTCGAACGGTCGTAGGTAGGGACGATCTCGACGCCGGGCGGCAGACCGCGTTTCAGCTCGTCGAGCCTCGTTTTCACCGCCGCGATCACCGCGCGCGCGTTGCCGCCCGAGCGCAGGATGACGACGCCACCCGCGACCTCGCCGTCGCCGTTCAGCTCGGCAACCCCGCGCCGCATCTCGGGGCCGATCTGGACGGTGGCGACATCGCCCAGGCGCACAGGCACGCCGCCCGCGAGCTTGACGGGAACGCTGCGGAAATCGTCGAGCGAGGCGAGATAGCCTGTCGCGCGCACGGTGAACTCCGCGCCCGCCATCTCGACGACCGAGCCGCCCGCCTCCTGGTTGCCGTGTTTTAGCGCGTCGGTCGCCTGCGCCTGCGTGACGCCGAAGGCGATGAGCTTCTGCGGATCGAGAACGACCTGATACTCCTTGACCATCCCGCCGATCGCCGCGACCTCGGAAACACCCGGCACGCTTTTGAGCTCGTAGCGCAGAAACCAGTCCTGGATGCTGCGAAGTTGCGACAGGTCGTGGTGGCCGGTTCGGTCGACCAGCGCATATTCGTAGATCCAGCCCACGCCGGTCGCGTCCGGGCCGAGCGTCGCGGTCGCGCCGGGTGGCAGGCGCCCCTGAACCTGCGACAGATATTCGAGCACGCG
>JBBQJX010000230.1:0-3946 GCA_038326295.1 Sphingomonadales bacterium | reverse complement strand
CTCGCGGCGAGGCCCCCTCCGTCTCGCTTCGCTCGCCACCTTCCCCAAGGGGGGAGGCTCTGAAATCCTCCCCCTCTGGGGGAGGTGCCCGAAGGGCGGAGGGGGCCGGGACTGCCCTTTCCAATACCACGTCCCGCGCCGCCTTGTCCTCGCGCAGGCCGAGATAGCTCGGATGCCTGAGGTGCCCGTCGGGGGTGAATTCGGCGTAGGCGACCTCGCATACCAGTTCGGGGCGGACCCAGGTCGCACCACGACGCGCATCGCGCGGTACCTCGGCGAAAGGCACATCCGGGATGGCCATCTTTGCCATCGTCTCGGTCAGCCGGGCGATCTCGGCGGTATCGAAGCCCGTACCGACGCGGCCCGCATAGATCAGCTTTTCGCCATCGTAGTACCCCAGCAGCAGCGAGGCAAAGCCGCGTCCCTTGTCTGAGCGCGACCAGCCGCCGATGACGAATTCCTGGCGGTAGCCGCACTTGATCTTGAGCCAGTTGGGGCCGCGTTTGCCGACCGCATATTTGCTATCGGCGCGCTTGGCGATGATGCCTTCATAGCCGCCGCTGCACAGCGCGCCGAGTACCTTCTCGCCTTCGCCTACCACATGATCGACATAGTGGACGGGGGGTTTGAGGGGTTTGAGCAATGCTTTCAGCCGAGCTTTGCGGTCGAGGAGCGGCAGGCCGGTCAGGTCCTCGCCATCGGCTTCGAGGAGATCGAAGACGAAGAGATCGAGCGGCTCGGAACCTTGCTTGAGGCTGCCCTTGAGCATCGAAAAGTGCGGGCGGCCGTGATGATCGAGCGCGCAGACCTCGCCATCGAGCAGTGCGGTTCCGGGGAGCGTGGCGAGTTCGGCCACGATCGGCGCGAGGCTGGGGGGAGCGAACGCGTTGGCGTTGCGCGTCCAGGCTTCGACGCGGCCGCCGCCGACCGCGAGCAGCAGCCGATAGCCATCGAACTTGACCTCGTTCAGCCAGTCGCGGCCTGCGGGGGCCGCGTCGGCGAGCGTAGCGAGCATGGGGGGGCGGAAGGTGGGGGGGATGGAAGCTGCGCGCCCTCCCTCACCCTCGCTCCCTTCGGTCGCATTTCCCTCTCCCGCGTAACGCGGGAGAGGGACCGGCGCGTTAGCGCCAGGGTGAGGGGGGGTGCGCTTTTTGCGGCCGGGCTTTACAGGCGCGCCCTCAGCGATCTGGGCCATCGTCCGCCCGCTTGCCACGCTGGTCATATACTCCGCTGCGAGATCGTCCCCCGAATCCGCGTCGGCCACCTTTCGCAGCAGCCAGCTCTCCTGCTTTTCTTTCGGGCGGGGCTTGAGGCGGATCATGATCCACTCGCCCTTCATGCGCTCGCCGTGGAGGGTGAAGTGCAGATGACCTTCAGCCAGCGTCTTGACTGGGTCCTTGCCCGGGTGCGGCTCCCACGTGCCCCGGTCCCACAGCATCACGGTGCCGCCGCCATATTGGCCCTTGGGGATCGTTCCCTCGAACGTGGCGTAGGTGAGCGGGTGATCCTCGGTGCGGACCGCGAGGCGCTTGTCGTCGGAGTTGGCGCTGGGCCCGCGCGTCACCGCCCAGCTTAACAGCACGCCGCCCAGTTCGAGGCGGAAGTCCCAGTGCAGCCGCGTGGCGGCGTGCTTCTGGACCATGAAGATGTTCTTGCCACTGCTCGCCTCCTCGCCTGCGGGCTCGGGAGTGGCGGCGAAATCGCGCTTTTCCTTGTAGCGGGCGAGCTTGTCCGCCACGCGTTCAGGCCCGTTTGCGCGCGCGCGCAGGCTTGGCCTCCGGTGCCGGGGCAGGCGCGGGTTTGGCGCGCGCCCGGGCGGGCTTCGCCGCACCCGCATCGTTGGCAGGCGCGGCGGGGGCGGTCTCAAGGCTGCGCTTCAGCGCCGCCATCAGATCGACGACGTTGGTGGGACGCGGTGCGGCGGCTTCGGGGGCGGGCGTCTTGGCGCGGCCTCCGATCTTGGCGTCGATGAGCGCGCGCAGTGCCTCCTCGTAGCGATCGTGGAAGCTCGCGGGATCGAACTTCGCGGTCCGCCGCTCGATCAGCATTGCGGCGAGGTCCACCAGCTCGTCCGGACCCTTCGCTTCGGAGATGCTGCGGAAATAGGCGGACGCTCGGTTGACCTCTTCCTCATAGTGCAGCGTCTCCAGCAGCAGCCCGCGTCCGCACGGCTTCAAGGCCACGATCGTCTCGCGACCGCGCAGCGACAGCTGGCCCAGGCCGACCTTCTTCTTCGCTCGAAGGGCGTCGCGCATAACGCGATACGCCTCTTCGGCAAGATCGTCGGCGGGGGTCACCCAATAAGGCTTCTCGAAATAGATCGGCTGGATTTCGTCTGAATCGACGAACTGGGTGAGTTCGAGGGTCTTCTTCGATTCGAGGCGGACATCGTCGATCTCGGACTCGGTCAGCGTGACGTAGTGGCCCTTCTCATATTCATAGCCCTTGATGATCTCCGCCGGATCGACCGCGCCAATCCCGGGCACCGTCTTTTCGTATTTGACGCGCTTGCCGGTGGGTTCGTGGATCTGGTTGAAGGCGATGCCGCCCGACGACTTCACTGCCGAGAAGATCTCGACGGGGATCGACACGAGCGCGAGGCGGATCTGGCCGGACCAGTAGGGGCGT
The DNA here is from genome assembly GCA_038326295.1 of Sphingomonadales bacterium. Taxonomy (GTDB): domain Bacteria; phylum Pseudomonadota; class Alphaproteobacteria; order Sphingomonadales; family Sphingomonadaceae; genus JAVVHE01. Next base: position 1,318 of record JBBQJX010000230.1, on the reverse strand, counting down.
GCAGGCATGGGCGCTGAACCCGGCTGTGGATAAGTTCGTTCCGTTGGCGTCTGCGGGCCTCAAAAGTCGACCGCGCGGCCGCCGCGTTCCCAATCACCGTAGCGCGTAGGCTCGGGGCCTTTGGGGCCGCCCAGCTCGGCGGACAGTGGGTCGGCGGGGACAGGGGTCCCGGCGGGCGGTTCGGGCGCGGCTTCGTTTGGGATCGTGGTGTCCATGGGAAGGATGTGGGCGCAGGCGCGGCTTCCCAAAAGAGGCAACGCGGTCCACAGGACGCCGCACCTTGGCGCTTCGTTCCCGATCCGGACGGCCTCCCGCCGATCAGCCCGTCCCCGGCGCACCCGCGCGGGCTGCGGCACTGCGGCTGCTGCACGGCGTGCTGGCGCTGGGGCGGCCATTGGATGCGATCCTGGGCGGCACGCTGGGCGGGCTGGCTCCGGCGGATCGCGGGCTGGCGCACGCGATCGTGCTCGCGGTGCTACGCCGACGTCCCGATCTGGACGCGGCGATCGACGGCGCCACGCCGCGACCGCTCCCCGCCGATGCGAAGGCGCGGACGGTATTGCGCCTGGCGCTGGCGCAGGCGTGGGTGCTGGGCACGCCGCACCATGCCGTCGTGGCGACCGCGCTGCCGTTGCTCGAAGGCGGGCCACGACGGCTCGCGCACGCGGTGCTGACACGGCTGCTGGCAGACCCATCGCCGCTGCCCGATCCGCCGACGCTGCCCGCGCCATGGGGGGAGCGATGGACGAATGCTTACGGCGCGCAGGCGACCGCTGCGATCGCCGGGGCGCTCGGGGCGGAGCCACCGCTAGATCTGACGCTGCGCGATCCGGCGGCGACTGCCAAATGGGCGGAGGCGCTGGGCGGGATTTCGCTCGCGCCCGCTCATGTGCGCGTGCCGCGCGCGGGGGATGTAACCGGCTTGCCCGGGTTCGATGAGGGCGCGTGGTGGGTGCAGGATCTGGCCGCGAGCCTGCCCGCGCGGCTGCTGGGCGCGAGGGCAGGCGAGGCGGTGCTCGATCTTTGCGCCGCGCCGGGTGGCAAGACGCTCCAGCGTGCGGCATTGGGCGCGCGGGTGACGGCGCTGGATGCGTCCGAACGGCGGCTGGCGCGCGTCCGCGAGAACCTGGCGCGCACCGGGCTGGCGGCCGAACTGGTGGTGGCCGATGCGCTCGATTGGCGGCCGCGCGCGCCGCAGACCGCCATCCTGCTCGACGCGCCCTGCTCCGCGACAGGCATTGCGCGGCGACACCCCGATGTGCTGCACCTGAAGGCCACGCGCGATTTGGCCCCGCTGCTGGAGCTACAGGCCGCGCTG
>JBBQJX010000229.1:0-3991 GCA_038326295.1 Sphingomonadales bacterium | reverse complement strand
CGATGCCTATTGGCACATGATCGATCCGACCGACGCCGGCGGCACCTTCTGCGACCGTGGCGACGAGTATAAGAGCGCGATCTTCCCGCAGACCGCCGGGCAGAAGCGCATCGCCGAAGCATCGAAAGCCATCGTCGGCCGCATGGCGCGCTTCCACGGCAAGCCCGTCGCCACCGAGATCCGCGCCACCGCGCCCTTTTATGCCGCCGAGGGCTATCACCAGGATTATCACGACAAGAACCCGATCCAGTACGGCGCCTACCGGATGGGCTGCGGCCGCGATGCGGCGCTGCGCGCCATCTGGGGTGTCAGCCCGGCGGACGCCTCGCATGGCTGAGGCGCGCCGCTTGCCCGTCGCGCGCCCCGCCGCCATAGCGCGGACGTGGAAGATCGAAGGCAGTGGGGCATTCTCATGGCGGCCGCGCAGCGCGGCGACGCGGCGACGTACCGTCGGCTGCTCGGCGAACTGCGCCCGTGGCTGCTGGGCTATTACCGCAAGCGGCTCCCGCCTGCGCAGGTGGAGGACGCCGTGCAGGACGCGATGATCGCCATTCACGACAAGCGCGCCACCTGGGATCCCGCGCGGCCGTTCGCCCCCTGGGTGGCGGGCATCGCGCGCTACAAGTGGATCGATCGGCTGCGCGTCTCGGCACGCGCGCCCGATGGCGCGGCTCCGGTGGAGACCACCGTTCCCGGACATGAGAGCGCCGTCACCAGCGCGACCGTGCTCACAGCGCTGCTCGCGACGCTCAAGGCCCCGCAGGCGGACGCGATCCGGCTGGTCAAGCTGATGGGCTTCAGCATCGAGGAGGCAGCCGCGCGCACCGGTCAGTCGGAGAGCCTCGTCAAGGTCAACATCCACCGCGGGCTGGCGAGGCTTGCCGCAGCGGCCGCAGAGGATCGTGTCGATGGCTGATATGCTGATCGATCGTCTCGCCGACGATCTTGTCCCCGTGCGGCCAAGCCGCACGTTCGACGGTTTTTTGATGCTGATGCTGCTCGCCGCGTTCGAGGCGGCCGTAATCGTCGGTCTGAAGCTTGCGCGCGGCGATCTCGCCACCGCGCACGGGGCGATGTTCTGGTGGAAGTTCGCCGCGCCCGCCGCGCTCGCGCTCGCCGCAACACTGGCGGCGGTCCGCGCGGGCGATCCCGCCCGCCGCACCGTCGGCACGGCGTGGCTCGGCGGCGTGGCGCTAATCGCGGTCGTGGTCGGGCTGCTGTTCGCGCCAGGAGTGGCGGCGGGCACGCTCGATCCGCCGCTCGGCCTCGCCTGCGTCGGCGTGGCGGCGGCGCTCGCGCTGCCGCCCGCGCTGGCGCTCGGTCTGCTGCTCAGGCGGGGTGCGCCCGCGCATCCGCAGCGCGCCGCGCTCGCGGCTGCGATCGCGGGCGGCGCGTGGGGCGCACTGCTGCTCGCGCTGCACTGCCCCACCGACGGTGCGATACACACGCTCGGGTGGCATACGCTCGGCGTCTTGCTCCCCGCCGCCGCCGCCGCGCTGCCGCTGGCGCGCGCCGCGCGCTGGTAGGGATCAGCCCGCGAGCACGCGCGCCAGCAGCCGGTCCAGCGCGGCGGCCGCGCCGGGTTCTTCGAGGCTCGGGGCGTGGCCCACGTCGGGCACCGCCACCACGTCCATCGAATTGTGCCGCGCGCCCATCGCAGCCTGCGTCCCGGCGGTGAACAGGTCCGAACACGCGCCGCGCACGCTCAGCACGGGCACCTCCACGAGCGCGTCGAACAGCGGCCACAGCGTTTCGGCGGCGTTACCCCGCTCGGTCGAGAAGGTCGTCGCGATCTTCGGATCGTAATCGAAGCGGATATCGCCCGGCGCGATTTCGCGCGCGCGGCGGCGGGCGTGGATCGCCCAATCGGCGTCGGTATAGGACGGGAAGGTCGGCGCGTCGGTCGCCCGGATCGCGTCCTCCATCGCGTCCCACCTGGCGAACGCTTGGGTCCGCCCGATATAGCCGCCGATCCGCTCCAGCCCCTCGCGCTCGATCTCTGGCCCAATGTCGTTCAGGCACGCGCCCGCCACGCGCCCCGGGCGTGCCGCCGCGCTCAGCATCGTCAGCAATGCCCCCATCGAGGTGCCCATGTACACCGCGCGGTCGAACCCGGCGTCCGCCGCCAGCGCATCCAGATCGCCCAGATACGCAGGCAGCGCGTAGGTGGCGGGATCGTCCGCCCACCCGCTCAGCCCGCGCCCCCGGATATCGGGCACGATCACCCGCCACCCCGCTCCGCTCAGTCGCGCCGCCACGCACTCGAAATCGCGCGCATTGCGCGTGAGCCCGTGCAGGCACAGCACCGGCGGCCGGTCGGCGGCACCCGGATAGTCGCGGTAATGCAGGCGAAGCCCATCGAGCGCGGCGTGGAAACGATCGGTGAACATGGGCCACGCATTTGCACCCCGCACCGCCTGCCGTCCATTGGGAGCGCATGACCCCGCACCCCTCGCGCGCGATCGAGGCCCTCGGCCCCGATTTCTACGATCCCGTCGAAGCCGCGCGCTTCCCGGGGCAGATCGTGCGTTTGCGCAACAACCGAGCCGCCGCCGAAATCGGCCTCGATACGCTGACAGACGCGCAGTGGCTCGACCGCATGGCCAGCTTCGCCCCATTCCCCGGCAGCCTGCAGCACCCGCTGGCGCTGCGCTACCACGGCCACCAGTTCCGCCATTACAATCCCGACATCGGCGACGGGCGCGGCTTCCTCTACGCGCAGTTCGTCGCCACCGATGGCCGCCTGCTCGATCTGGGCACCAAAGGCTCGGGCACCACGCCGTGGAGCCGCTCCGGCGACGGCCGCCTCACGCTCAAGGGCGCGGTGCGCGAGGCGCTCGCAACCGAGATGCTGGGAGCGTTCGGCGTCCCCACGAGCCGCACGCTGTCGATCGTCGAGACCGGCGAGGCGCTGACGCGGGGTGACGAACCCAGCCCCACCCGCTCCGCCGTCCTCGTGCGGCTGAGCCACGGCCACATTCGCATCGGCACCTTCCAGCGCCTCGCCTATCTTGGCGAAACCGAAAACCTCGCCCGACTGGTCGCCTACGTCCGCACTCATCTCCACCCTCCCCCCACCGGGGGGAGGGACAGCGCCGAAGGCGCAGGGAGAGGGACGGCCACCGCAGAGCAGGCCCCCGACCACGCCCCCGCCCTCCTCGCCCACACGGCCGCCGCCGCCGCGCGCACGCTCGCCCGCCAGATGGCCGCAGGCTTTGTCCACGGCGTCCTCAATTCGGATAACATCAACGTTACCGGCGAGAGTTTCGATTACGGCCCGTGGCGCTTCCTCCCCCACTGGGACCCCGGCTTCACCGCCGCCTATTTCGATCACGCGGGGCTGTATGCGTATGCGCGCCAGCCCGAGGCAATCCAGTGGAACCTGCTCCAGCTCGCGAAATCGCTCCGCCCGCTCGCGGAGGCCGAGGCGCTCCTCCCCGCGCTCCAGTCCTTCGCGCCTGCTTACGAGGCTGAGCTTGTCGCCGCGATGCTCGCCCGCCTCGGCGTCCGGCCACTGGGCGCTGCCGCCGACCTCGCCGTGGTCGGTGCGATGGAGCAGGCGCTCAGCGCCACGCGCGCGCCGCTCGATCGCTTCTGGTTCGACTGGCGCGGCGGCACGCCCGTGGTTCCCGGCTACGATGGTCCGGAATGGACCGATCTGCGCGCCGCGCTTGCGGGGCACGCGCCCGTTGGTGCCGTCCGCACGCACTCCTATTGGCAGGACGCCGCCCCTCAAACGATGCTGATTGAGGACATCGAGGCCATCTGGTCCGCCATCGCCGAGCGCGACGACTGGACGTTTTTCGATCGCAAGATCGCCGCCGTCCGCCGGATGGGCGAAGCGATGGCCGCCTAGAGCGTGATCGCGTCTGATTGAATCGGGCTGGGATTCCCAAGGAGCGGATTTTCTGATTCAGCCTTTGTGCTGGGTTGGAGGCTGGCATGGGATGACGCGACCCTATTCGATGGACCTGCGCGAGCGGGTGGTGGC
>JBBQJX010000228.1:0-4007 GCA_038326295.1 Sphingomonadales bacterium | reverse complement strand
GGCCGCCCCAGCACCGCATTCTGCTGCAGCGCCGCCACCAGCGCACCCGAAGTCTCGAACGCCCCTGGGAGCGAGAGCACGGTCAGGTTGGCGGTTCGCGTCAGCTCGTCCGCCGTGATCGGCTTCGCGCCCGTGTACGCCGCGATATCGTCGCGCAGCACCACGATTGATGCGCCCGTCTTGTCCGCCTGCACCGGTGCGGCGAGCCGGAAGGCCATCTGCTCGCGGCTTTCGGGGACCGAGGAGCGCACGCCATAGGCCCAGCCCTTGGTCTCGCGCAGATCGCTGTTCAGGCGCGAGGTGAAGCTGACGCCGAGCAGATCGTTCGCCACCGTCAGCGGCAGCGGATCGTCCACGCCGCGCACGCTCAAGGGATGCCCCGCCGTGATATAGGATTGCGGCGAATTGGGCCGATCCACCAGCAGGATCGCCGATCTCCGGTCGGCGGCGGCGGGTGGGAAGGACTTCACACCGCGCGCCACGGCGGGATCGGCGCGCCAGTCGCCGAACGCGCGCTCCAGTTGCGGCAGCAGCGCCACCATTGTGGTGTCTCCCGCCACGAACAGCTGCAGATTGTCCGGCCGGATCCACGTGCGGTGGAACGCCACCAGGTCCGCGCGCGTCAGTCGCGAGACGACCGCCGCCTCGCCCGTTCCCGAAGGCGCGCCGCCATAAGGATGCGCTGCGCCATAAATCGCAGGCGACAGCAGCCTCGACGCCATGCCGCCCGGCGAAGCTTCCTCCTGCGCGATTTCCGCCAGCCTGATCGCGCGCACGCGTTCGACCTGCTCGGGCGCGAAGGCGGGCTCGCGGATCACGTCGGCGAACAGGTCCAGACTTTGGGGCAGATTGGCGGACAGGGCGGACAGGCTGGCGCGCGTCGTGTCCGATCCCGCGCCGATCGTGATGCTCGCCCCCAGCCGCTCGCCCTCCTGCACGATCTGCGGCCCGGTGCGCCGCCGCGTGCCTTCGTCCATCAGCGCGATCATCAGGCCCTCGGTGCCGCGCGCGTTCGCGGGATCGGCCGCGTTGCCCGCGTCGAAGCTCGCGAGCATCTCGATCACCGGCACGGCGGCGCGCCCGGCGAACACGACGCGGATGCCGTTGGACAGCGTCGCGCGCTCGGGCGTCGGCACGCTCAGCGTGTCCACGCGCTGGACCGGGGGCAGCAGGCTATCATCTCCGTTGGGGAGCGCGTTCGCCTTGGCCTTGGGCGCAACGCCCGATGCGCCGACCAGCGCCAGTTCGGCGGGTCCGCGCTCGCCGGGCAGGATCGTCAGGCGGAAGCCGCCCTTGCCCATCCAGTCGCGCGCGGCTGCCCGCACGCTCGCGGGGGTGGCGGCGGCATAGCGCGCGAGCTGCACCTTGTAAAAACCCGGATCGCCCGCGAACAGCCAGCCTTCGGCCAGCGTGGACGCGCTGCCGTCCGCCGTTTCCAGCCCCCGGATCGTCTGCGCGGCGGCACGCGTCGCGACGCGGCTCACCTCGTCGGCGGTCGGCCCCTCGGCGAGGAACTTCGCCAGCACCGCATCGACGCGCCGCTCGACCAGCGCCGGATCGACCCCGGGCTTCACATCCACCTGGACGATCGCCATCCCCGCGCGGCGGCCATCGTTGGTCCCGCCGCTCACCCCGATCGCGAGCTTCGTGTCGCGCACCAGATCGTTGTACAGCCGCGCCGATCCCCCGTCCGCAAGGATGGTCAGCGCCACCGACACGTCGGTGGCGGCGGGCGCGGTCAGCGGCGGCGCGGTCCAGGCGAAGTACAGCCGCGCGTTGGGCACCCGGTCGTGCATGATCCCGCGCGTGACCACGCTCGAGCGCGGCACCGCCGCCGCGCGCGCCGGGGCGGCGGGCCCGCGCGGGATCGCGCCGAAGTATCGCTCCACCTTGGCGCGGGCCTCGCCTGCGGAGATGTCGCCCGAGATCGCGATCACCGCAGTCGCGGGGTTATAATGATCGCGGAACCACGCGCGCACATTGTCGAGGCTTGCGTGGTCCAGATCGGCCATCGATCCGATGGGCGTGTGATCGTATGGGTGCCCCTTGGGAAACAGCGCGCTGTTCAGTGCATAGTAGAACAGTCCGTACGGCCGGTTGTCGCCCTGCCGCTTCTCGTTCTGCACCACGCCGCGCTGGTTATCGAGTTTCTCCTGATCGATCGCGGGCAGCAGATGGCCCATGCGATCGGCTTCGAGGAACAGCGCCAGATCGAGCGCGCCCCTGGGCATATCGACATAATAGTTGGTTCGATCCTGCGTGGTCGAGCCATTGTTCTGGCCGCCCGCATTCTCCAGCGGCAGATCGTAATTCGCCACATGTTCGGAGCCCGCAAACATCAGATGCTCGAACAGATGCGCATAGCCCGTCTGCCCCACCGGCTCATCGGACGATCCGACATCGTACCAGGTGTGCAGCGACACCACCGGGGCCTTGCGGTCGGTGTGCACCACAACGCGCAGTCCGTTTGGCAGCGTGAACTTCGTGAACGGCAGGTCCACCGCTCGCACCAGCGCGGACACGGGCGCGGGTGGCAGTGCGGGTGCGGCGTGCGCCAGCGGCGCGGCGGCGAGCAGCAGGGCGGCGGTAAGGTTCAACAGGCGCATCGGGGCTCCGGCTTGGGACTGCGACCGCGCCTAGACCGCGCGCGCTAGCGTCTCAAGCCCGCAGGCCCGGCGCGCGGGGGTGTCACAGGTTCGAAAGCCTCGGCCCATCCCTCCAGCACCTGTTCCGGCGGGCGGTGGCCGTCGGACCAGGCGCGGATGTTGGCGATCACCTTCTCGCCCATGGCGCGCCTGCCCTCGAAGGTGGCCGATCCCATGTGGGGCAGCAGCACCACGTTGGGCAGCGCCAGCAGTCTGGGCTCGATGCGCGGCTCGTGCTCGAACACGTCGAGCCCCGCGCCGGCAATGACGCCCTGCTCGAGCGCATCCGCCAGCGCGGCTTCGTCCACGATGGGGCCGCGCGATGTGTTCACCAGATAGGCGTGGGGCGGCAGCAGCCGCAGGCGGCGCGCATCGATCAGGTGGTGCGTCTCGGGCGTCAGCGGGCAGTTGATCGAGAGGATGTCCACCCGGGGCAGCATCGCATCCAGATCGGCGTGGAACACCGCGCCGCTCTCGGCCTCGGCGGGCAGATGATGGCGATTGTGGTAATGCACCTCCAGCCCGAAGCCGCGCGCGCGCGATCCCACCGCGCGGCCGATGCGCCCCATGCCCACGATCCCCAGCCGCTTGCCGGTCACACGGTGGCCCAGCATCGCGCTCGGGCTCCAGCCTGGCCACGCGCTGTCGCGGATCACGCGCTCGCCATCGGCGAAACGGCGCGGCGTCCACAGGATGAGCGCCATGGTGGTGTCGGCGGTATCGTCGGTCAGCACGCCGGGTGTGTTCGAGACCAGAATGCCGCGTGCACGCGCCGCCGCCAGATCGATATGGTTCGTGCCCACGCCGAAATTGGCGATCAGCTTCAGCCGCTCCCCCGCCGCCGCGATCAGCGCGCCATCGATCGCATCCACCACCGTCGGCACCAGCACATCGCTGTCCGCCACCGCGCGTGCGAGTTCGGCGCGGGTGAGCGGCCGGTCGTCGTCGCGCAACACCACCTCGAACAGCTCGCGCATCCGCGCCTCCACCGGCGGCGGCAGCCGGTATGTGACGGCAACCCTTGGACGGCGCGGGCGATCGGGCATCGGACACGGGTATGGAGGAAGGGGCAGGGGGGTCAAGCGCTTCCCGCGCCGTCCCCCGCGCGCTATCGTGGACGAATGCGCCTTGCCCTCCTCGCCGCCACCCTGCTCCTCGCGCTGCCCGCGCGCGCCACGCCCGAGCCGCCCACGGGCCGTTCCGGCCTCCCCGTTCCCCGCTTCGCCTCGCTGCGCGCCGGAGATGCGAACATGCGCTCGGGCCCCGGCGCGCAGTATCCGGTGACCTTCAACTACAAGCGCAAGGGATTGCCGGTTCAGGTCATCCGCGAATGGGGGCCGTGGCGGCTGGTGAAGGACCCCG
>JBBQJX010000227.1:0-4014 GCA_038326295.1 Sphingomonadales bacterium | reverse complement strand
CCAAACCGGTGCGCCCGTCCGAAGCCGAACTCGCCCGTAACCCGCGCGCGCGCTCCGCCACCTTGCGCGCCGCCCGCCGCACCGCCGCCCCCGCCTGGGAGGATATGCCCGCATGAACCGCCACCTCGGATCGCTCGCGTTCGTCGCACTTGCCACCGGTGTCTCGCTCGGCTGCTACCTCGTCAGCGCCCACGTCGGTGCAGAGCGCCTCGCGGTCGCCAACCTGCGCGGCTCGATCGTGCGCGATACGCAGGCGATGCGCGGGCTGGACGCCGAACTGCGCACCCGCGCGCGCCTGCCGCAGCTCCAGCAGTGGAACGATCGCACGCTCGTCCTGGTCGCGCCCGCGCCCGCACAGATGCTCGGCCAGGCGACGCAGCTCGCCGCCTGGCTGCCGCAGACGGAGGCCGCTCCGGCGCGGGTGCAGGCCGTCGCGCGCGACGTCCCCGAACCCCCCCGCCCCGCCATGATCGCCGCGCAGATCGACACCGCGCCCCCCGCTCCCGCAACGCTGGAGAGGGACAGCGCGAAGCGCAGGGTGAGGGAGGGTGCCGAGCGCAGCGCCCCCATCGACGCCCCGGCCCACGCCGCACCCACTTCCGCCATCCTCGCCGCGCGCCTCCCCGTGCCCGCCCCCACGCCGGATGTCGCCGATCTCACGCAGGCCATCGGCCGCGAATTGCAGCAGGCCGAAAACCCCGTCCGCCGGGCCTCCTTCCGGTGAGCGCCGCCGCCGCCAGCTTTGGTCCGCGCGCTGCCGCCCCCACGCCCTGGCGCGCGCCCGCCGAGGCCCAGCCCGGCCAGCAGACCGCCGCGATCGAACGCGCTCGCGCGCGGCTCACGCTCGCGCTGCTCGCCTTCGTCGCCGCGGTGTTCGTCATCGTCGCACGCCTGTTCGCGCTCGGTCTCTTCTCGGTCGCGCCGCTGCCCCCGCAGTTCGCCGCCGCATTGTGGGTCCCGCCGCGCGCCGATATCCTCGATCGCACGGGTGCCACGCTCGCGCGCGGAATCGAATCCTACGCCATCGTCGTGCGCCCCCGCCACCTGATCGGCGATCCCGCCACGCTTGGCGCCAGCCTGGCGCGGCTGCTCGGCCGCGATCCCGCCACCCTCGCGCCCCGCCTGGCCAAAGGTCCGAACGCCAAATCGAGCTTCCTTGCGCGCCGCGTGTCCCCCGCGCTCGCACGCGCCGCGATCGCGCTCGGCGATCCGGGCATCGAGATCGCGCGCGAACCCAGCCGCATCTATCCGCAGATGAACCTCGCGGCGCATGTCGTCGGCTTCACCGGGGTCGATGGCCACGGCGGCGCGGGGATCGAGCGTTCGCTCGATGGCCCGCTCCTCATGCCGCACGCCGCCCCGGTTACGCTCGCCATCGATGCGCGCGTCCAGCAGGCGCTCGAGAGCGAACTCGCCTTCGCGATGAACAAGCACACCGCTGCGGGTGCGGCGGGCGTGGTGCTCGACGTCAACACCGGGGAGGTGGTCGCCATGGCCTCGCTCCCCAGCTTCAACCCCAACACGCCCGGCCAGGCCACCCCCGATCAGCAGCGCAACCACGCGACGCTGGGCGTCTATGAGCTTGGCTCCACCTTCAAGGCGATGACGATCGCGATGGCACTCAACAGCGGCCTGACCACGATGCAGGATCGCTACGACGCGCGCGCGCCGATGAAGATCGATCGCTTCACCATCCACGACGATCACCCCCAGCGCCGCATCCTCACCGTGCCCGAGGTGTTCATCCATTCGTCCAACATCGGCACCGCGCGGATCGCAGACCAGATCGGCCCGACGCTGCAGCGCGCCTACCTCCAGAAGCTCGGCTTCCTCGATCCCGTCCAGGTCGAACTCAAGGAACGCGGCCGCACGCTCTTTCCCGTTCACTGGGGTCGGGTGGAGACGATGACGGTGGGCTACGGCCACGGCATCGCGGTCACCCCGCTGCATCTGGCCACCGGCTACGCCACGATGGTCAATGGCGGCATCTTTCGCCCCGCCACGCTGCTCAAGATAACGCCCGGCACCGCGCAGCCCGGCCGCCGCGTGTTCAGCGAGGAAACGTCGGCGCAGATGCGCGCGCTGCTTCGGCTGGTGGTCCTGAAAGGCACCGGCCGCAAGGCGGAAGCCCCCGGCTACCGCGTCGGCGGCAAGACGGGCACCGCCAACCGCGTGCTTGGCGGCCGCTATACCGAGCACGAGGTCGTCTCCACCTTCGCGTCCGCCTTCCCGATGGACGCGCCGCGCTATGTGGTGGTCGCGATGCTCGATGGGCCGCACGGCACCAAGGACACCGGCGGCTTCAAGACGGCGGGCATGGTCAGCGCGCCCATCGTGTCCAAGCTCGTCAGCCGCATCGCGCCGATGCTCGGCGTCGCGCCCGATTTCACGCACGATGTGAGCGTGGAGGGCTTGCTTCCGGGCGAGGCCAAAGCGGAGGAGTAAAGATGCTCCTCAGCGATCTCGTCCCCGGCGCGTCCTCCACACCCGTCACCGGCTTCGCGATCGATCACCGCAAGGTCGCGGCGGGCGCGGTCTTCGGCGCGTTCGAGGGCGCGGCGCTCAACGGCGAGGATTTCATCCCCGCCGCGATCGCCGCCGGCGCGATCGCGGTAGTCGCCCGGCCCGAGGCGCGGGTGGACGGCGCGGCGCACCTCGCCGACGCCCAACCCCGCGCTGCCTTCGCCCGCCTCGCCGCGCGGTTCTACCATCGTCGCCCCCGGACGCTCGTCGCGGTCACCGGGACCAACGGCAAGACCTCCACCGTCGAACTCACCCGGCAGCTCTGGACGATGCTCGGCCGCCGCGCCGCCTCGATCGGCACGCTCGGCGTGACCGTGGGCGATGACCAGCGGAGCACCGGGCTTACCACCCCCGATGTGGTGACGTTCCTCTCCAACCTCGGCGGGCTGGCGGCCGAAGGGGTGGACGCGGTCGCGTTCGAGGCGTCCAGCCACGGCCTCCACCAGCACCGAATCGCGGGCTTCCACGTCGATGCCGCCGCGTTCACCAACCTCAGCCGCGATCACCTCGATTATCACGGCACGATGGCCGCCTATCTCGACGCCAAGCTGATCCTGGTCCGCGAGGTGCTGGGCGACATCGGCACTGCGGTGATCTGGGCGGACGATCCCGCCGCGCCGCAGGTGGCGGCGGCCGTCGCCGACCGGGAGGGGATCGATATCTGCTCGGTCGGCGTCGACGGCGAGGACTGGCGCCTGCTCACGCGCACGCCGACCGCGTTCGGCCAGGACCTGCATGTGCGCGTCCGGAACCGCGACTTCGCGGTCCGCCTGCCGCTCATCGGCGCATATCAGGCGCAAAACGCGCTGATGGCGGCGGCCCTCGTGGTCGAAACCGGCGGCGATCTCGATCGCACGATGGCGGCGTTGGCCCGCGTGGTCCCCGTGCGCGGCCGCCTCGAACGCGCGCTCGTCACGCCGGCCGGGGCGGGCGTCTATGTCGATTATGCCCACACACCCGACGCACTTGAAGCCGCCATCGCCGCGCTGCGCCCGCACACGTCCGGCCGCCTCATCCTCGTGTTCGGCGCAGGCGGGGACCGCGATCCGGGCAAGCGCGGTCCGATGGGGGCCATCGCACAGGCGCACGCCGACTTGGCCATCGTCACCGACGACAACCCTCGCCACGAGGACGCCGCCACCATCCGCGCGTCGATCCTGCTTGCCGCGCCCGATGCGCTCGAAATCGGCGACCGCCGGGCCGCCATCGCCCACGCGCTCGGGCAGGCGCGGGCGGGCGATACCGTGCTGATCGCGGGCAAGGGGCACGAGACCGTGCAGATCGTCGGCGATCAGAACCACCCCTTCGGCGATGTCGCGGTCGCGCGCGAACTGGCCGCCGCGTGACCGCCCCGCTCTGGACCTCCGCCGAGATCGCCGCCGCTACCAACGGCACGCCGGGCGACGATCCCTTCGTGGCCACCGGCGTCGCGTTCGACAGCCGAGAGGTCGAACCCGGCCACCTCTTCGTCGCCATGAAAGGCGAACACAC
>JBBQJX010000226.1:0-4024 GCA_038326295.1 Sphingomonadales bacterium | reverse complement strand
GATCGAGGACAAGAAGAACTCGACCCCGGCAGAAAAATACTGGATCCCGATCTATCTCGATCCCAACATGAAGAACACTGGCTGAACGGTGCCCCGGCACGCCGCACCGGTGCGCCCGGTGCGGCGGCGATGACGCGAGGCCCGCGCTAACGCGCTTCCAGAGTTGCCCCGCGCGCGTGGGCCGTTACGATCCGTGCGCATGAGCGACACCATTTTGATCGGCAAGGGCGAGCATGGCCTCGTCAACCTTTTCCTCAAGCGGGCCAACCGGCACGGGCTGATCGCGGGGGCGACGGGCACCGGCAAGACGGTGACGCTGCAGGGGCTGGCCGAGGGGTTCTCGGCGGCGGGGGTGCCGGTGTTCCTCGCCGACGTGAAGGGCGATCTGGGCGGCATGGCGATGCCGGGATCGCCGATGGACAAGAAGCACGCGATGCTGGTGCAGCGCGCGGCGGACTGCGGGATCACGGACTATGCCTATGCGGGCTTTCCGGTGCAGTTCTGGGACGTGTTCGCCGACCAGGGCACGCCGGTGCGCGCGACGATCAGCGAGATGGGGCCGCTGCTGCTTTCACGCCTGCTGAGCCTGAACGACACGCAGGAGGGCGTGCTCCAGATCGTCTTCAAGCTGGCCGACGAGGGCGGGCTGCTGCTGCTCGATCTGAAGGATTTGCGCGCGATGCTGGCGGAGGTGGCAGAGCGCGCGTCCGAGCTGACGGTGCAATATGGCAATGTGAGCAAGGCGACGGTGGGGACGATCCAGCGGCAATTGCTGCAGCTGGAGGCGCAGGGTGCCGAGATGTTCTTCGGCGAACCTGCGCTGGATATCGACGACTTCCTGTTTCTGGACGACCAGGAGCGCGGGCAGATCAATATCCTCGATGCAACCAAGCTGCTGAACTCGCCGCGCCTGTACGCGACCTTCCTGCTGTGGATGTTGAGCGAGCTGTTCGAGAAACTGCCCGAGGTCGGCGATCCGGACAAGCCAAAGCTGGTGTTCTTCTTCGACGAGGCGCATCTGCTGTTCGACGATGCGCCCAAGGCGCTGCTCGACAAGGTGGAGCAGGTGGTGCGGCTGGTGCGATCGAAGGGCGTGGGCGTGTATTTCGCCACGCAGAACCCGATCGATATTCCCGACAAGGTGGCCGCCCAGCTGGGCAACCGGGTGCAGCATGCCTTGCGCGCCTTCACGCCCAAGGATGCCGAAGCGGTGCGCAAGGCGGCGCTGACGTTCCGGGCCAATCCCGGCGTGGACGTGGCCACGGTGATTACGGAGCTGAAGGTGGGCGAGGCGCTGGTGAGCGTGCTCGACGAGAGCGGCGCGCCGACCCCGGTGGAACGCACGCTGATCCGGCCGCCCTCGTCGCGGATCGGGCCGTTGACGCCCGAGGAGCGCGCGGTGGTGATCGCGGCGAGCGGGCTGGAGGAGAAGTACCGCACGCCGATGGATCGCGATTCGGCGTATGAGATGTTGCAACGCAAAGCGGCGGCGGCGGTGGCGGCCGCACCCGCGGTAGCTCCGGCCCCGGCTACATCCGCGCGCCCGGCACCGCCCTCGATGATCGAGAAGATGGCCACCTCGGCGGGTCGCGCGATGGCGAGTTCGGTGGGGCGGCAGGTGGCGAACCAGATCGGCCGGAGCTTGCTGCGGGGGATATTCGGCGCGATGGGGCGGTAAAGCGCGATCCAGCCGCGCTGGAGCGTGCCCCGCCCGCCCCTCCGCCCTCCGGGCACCTCGTCCCCCGTAAACGGGGGAGGACAGGTCAGTGCACGGCCCTTGCCTGCGCCTCGCTTTTGCTCGCCAGCCCAAAGCGCGGGTCGAGCGAGGCTACTCCGCCCAGCGTCAGCGCGGCTGCCAGACGCCCGACTTCGGGGCCGTGCTTGAAGCCGTGGCCGCTGCCCGCGCCCACCAGCACGACATTGCTCCACGCCGGGTGGCGATCGATCAGGAAATCGCCGTTGGCGCTGTTCTCGTACTGGCAGACGCGAGCCTCGGTCAGGGGCGCGCCGCGTATCGCGGGGAAGCGGCGGTCGAGGAAGGCGCGCGCGTCGCTCAGGGCGGCTTGGGTCGGGCGGCGGTCCTGCGTGTCGGGATCGACCGACACCCCGTGCGTGTCGCGCGCGATCTTCACCCCGCGCGCTTCGATATCGGGGAAGCCATAATAGAGATCGCTGCCGTTCCAGTCGGCCCAGCCGGGGAAGAGCGCGGGACCGAAGCGGGGATCGCCTGCGGGAGGCGCAAAGAAGAACACCTCTTGGCGGGTGACGAAGAGGCGGCGCGCGAGGAGATCGGGAAAGAGCTTCGGTAACCACGGGCCGAGCGCGAACACGAAATTGCCCGCCGCGATGCGGTCGCCGTTGGTGGTGACGATGCTGTCCAGCGTCGCGCCGCCGGGGGAGGGGGGCCGGACCGCTCGCAGGCGGTACTGGCCGCCCGATTTGCCGAACTGCGCGACGAGCGCCTGGACGCCGCGCCGCGCCATCAGCGCGCCGAACACGGGCTCGTGGAGGCCGAGCGCGATGCCGGTGAAATCGATCTGCGGCCAGCGTTCGGCAAGCGCGCGGGCGTCGAGCGTTTCGAGCGCGATGCCGAGGTGGCGGTGCGTCTCGATCGAAGCCTGCGCGTAGGGCGTTGCCGCATCGCCAAACAGGAAGAGCACGCCCGCAGGGTGGAATAACGGCGCGCCGCCCACATCCGCTTGCAGCCGCCGCCATTCGGCAAGGCTGGCGACCGCCATGCGCGTGTAGATCGCATCCGCGCCGTATGTGGCCCGGATCATGCGCGTCTCGCCGCCCGAGGACGCGAGCGCGTTGGCGGGGCCGTGCGCATCGAGCAGCAGCACGCGCTGGCCCGCGCGGCGCAGATGTTCGGCGGTCCACGCGCCGAAGACGCCCGCGCCAATGACCACCGTGTCCCACGTCTCGGCGGTGCCGAGCGTGGGGGTGGCGACGCGCGCGGAGGCGGAGGTCGCGGCGAGCAGGCCCGCCGTCCCACCCAGCACCTCGCGGCGGGTCGGCCGCACGTTTGCGCTAGAAGTGTTTGCGGAAGGTGATGCCAACCACGCGCGGCTGCCCGACGTTGAAGCCCAGCCGCGCGCGTCCGCCACGTTCGCGATCGAACGAGAGCAGCGGATCCTGATCGAGCAGGTTGGTCACGTAAACGTTCACATCCAGCCCGCCCGGGAATTCCAGCCCGGCGCTCAGGTTGACCAGCTGGTAGGCGGGCAGCTTGAGGTTGAGCCGCGTGACCTCGGTCCCCGTCGCGCCGCCGAAGACCAGTCCCGACGCGAAATTACCAGCACCCGGCAGCTGGTCGCTCGGCTGCGTGAACCGATCGCCGACATGCTGGACCGAAGCGTTGACAAACGGCTTGGCACCGCTGCCCATCGTCCAGGTGTAGTTGACGTTCGCCGCGATCGTGAACTCGGGCGTGGTCGGCAGACGATTACCCTTGGCGATGCCGCCCAGCACCGCGCCGGTGCCGTCACGCACGGTCGAATCGAAGCGCGCTTCGAGCACGGTCGTCGACAAGCCGATGTCGAAGCCGGGGAACGGGGTGGCGGTCACCTCGCCCTCGAAACCGGTGGAGTGCGCCTTGGGCACGTTGAACACCACGCGCGAGGAGCAGCTGCCCGCATCGAGCGTGACCTGAAGATCGCTGATATCGTTGTAGAAACCCGAGGCGGAGAAACGCAGCTTGCCCGCGCGTCCCTTGATGCCGCCCTCATAGTTCCAGAGCGTCTCGTCCTTGTAGTTCTGGTAGCCGCCGAACACGGCGCGGTCGGCTGGCGTGCACAGGCCGAGGTTGAGCGGATCATTAACCCCGCCCAGCCGGAAGCCTTGCGCTGCCTGGGCGTTGATCGTGATGCGATCGGCTACGTCATAGCTGAGGATGAAGCGCGGCGTTGCGCCGTCGGATTTGGTCTTGCTGCCAACCTGGTTGTCATCGTTGGAAAAGATGCCGCCCGACTTGAAGTCTCGCGTTTCCTTGAAATTATAGTAACGCGCGCCAGCCGTCCCCTTA
>JBBQJX010000225.1:0-4029 GCA_038326295.1 Sphingomonadales bacterium | reverse complement strand
CCTTCCACAACCTCTCGCCCGGCCTCGATTTCGAGACGAAACTGTTCGCCAAGCCCGATGCGCCGCGCCTGTTGCGCGCCGAATTGAGCAAACGCGGCTACACCCCCGCCACGATCGCCATGGGCACCAACACCGATCCCTACCAGCCGATCGAGGACCAGCACCACATCACCCGCGCGCTGCTGGAGGTGATGCTCGAATTCCGTCACCCGGTGTCGATCGTCACCAAATCGGACCGCGTTCTGCGCGATCTCGATCTGCTGGGCGCGTTGGCGGCTCAGGGTCTCACGCATGTCGGCATCTCGGTCACCACGCTCGATCCCGTTCTCGCGCGCAAGCTCGAACCGCGCGCGTCCGCCCCCGCGCGGCGGCTTGCAGCGGTCGCGAAGCTGCGCGCGGCCGGCGTGCCCGTTGCGGTCCTGATCGCGCCGATCATCCCCGCGATCACCGATCACGAGATCGAGGCGATCGTCGAAGCCGCGGCCGGAGCGGGGGCGCTTGGCGTCTATGCCATCCCCGTGCGGCTGCCGAACGAGGTCGCGCCGCTGTTCCGCGACTGGCTCGCCACGCATTACCCCGATCGCGCCGCGCACGTGATGAGCCTGATCCGCAGCATCCGGGACGGCCGCGACAACGATCCCGCCTTCGGCTCGCGCATGCGCGGCTCGGGTCCCTATGCCGATCTGATCCACGCGCGAGTAGCCGCCGCGCGCCGCCGCTTCGGCGTGGAGGGCCGCCTGCCGCCGCTCGATCCCGCCGCCTTCCGCACCGGCGACCCGCGCCAGCTGGCGCTGCTATGAACCGCGCCCGTCTTACGCAGCTTTCATGAACCGTCGACATGCGCGTCACCGGAAGGCTGATACACGTCGGCCACAACCAATGGAGAATGCCATGACGCTTCGCACCTCGCTGCTCGCGCTCGCGCTGCTGGCGCTGCCCACCGCCGCGCTCGCGCAGGGCGCACCCGCTACTGCCCCGGTCGCAAAGGCACGGATGCACAAGCCCGTTGCCGCACCGATGGCTGCCGCTCCCGCCGCCGCGCCGATGGCTGCGCCCGCCGCCGCCCCCGCCAGGGCGGCCCGGATGCACAAGCCCGCCGCTGCGATTGCCGCGCCTGCGGAAGCAAAAGTGGCCAAGCCGCGCAGCGCCGCGCAGATGGTGCAAGGCACCCGCATGAAGGCGTGCGGTGCCCAGTGGCAGGGCATGAAGACGGCAGGCACCACCGGCGGCAAAACGTGGCGCCAATTCTCGTCCGAGTGCCTGAAGAAGTCTTAGGTCGAACCCGGAGCGCGCGCGGTCAATCGATCGGGCGCGCCTCCTCAATCAGCATCACCGGCACGCCGTCGCGGATCGGATAGGCCAGCCCCGATTCGGCGCAAACCAGTTCCTGGGCGGCGGCGTCATACGCCAGCTGCCCCCTGCTGAGCGGGCACACCAGCACTTCGAGCAAGCGCGGATCGACTTCGCGCGGCGAATGCGCCCCGCTCACTGCAGCACCGAGCTCGGCATCTCGGCCGCGCCGGGCGCAAAGCGCATCAGTGCGACGAGCATCTCGGCGCGCGCGGGCAGATCGGCGGCTTCGAGCAGCGCCTGCTTCTCCACCGGCTCGAACGGACATACGGCGGCGAGCGTGCGCACCAGCGCATCGTCGTCCGCCCGCGCCACCGCGTCCCAGTCCGCCGACAGCCCGTTCGCGTCCAGATACACTTTCAACGCCGCCTCGACGCCAGCGCGCGCATCCGCCTCGATCGCACGTGCTTCCTCCAGATCGGCCAGATATGCGTCATAATCGGGCTCGATCTGCCGGTAGGGCGTATCGGCAACGATCTCTCCCGCCACGCGGAAGCGGATCACGCCCGAAAGCACGATCAGATATCGTCCGTCGGGCGTCTCGGCGAATTCGTTGATCCGCCCCAGCCCGCCCACACCGTAGAGCGGCGGCACATCGCTCTCGTCGCGCGGCTGGACGATGCCGATCATCCGGTCGCTCGCCATCGCGTCCGCCACCATCGCCAGATAGCGCGGTTCGAAGATGTTCAGCGGCAGCGCCCCGCCGGGCAATAACACCGCGCCGCCCAAGGGGAAGATCGGCACGGTGGCGGGCAATTCCACCGGCGGCTGCGCGGACGCACTCATCGGAACATCACCGCAGACAGGCGGCGGCGCACCCCGGCGCTCCACGGATCGGCCAGCCCCTCGGCCTCGAACAGCTGCAGCAACCGCAGTTTGGCCGACGCGCCGTTCCACTCGCGGTCGCTGGCGATCATCGTCAGCAACGTGTCGGCCGCCTCGTCCCGCGCGCCCGCCGCGATCAGCGCGTTCGCCAGCGCGAACTGCGCGTCCGGATCATCGGGAGCGGCCATCGCCGCCGCGCGCGCCGCCGCGAGATCGCCCGCCTCACCCGTCGATAGCGCCAGCGTCGCCGCCGCGCGCGCCTGGGCGACCGCCGCATCCTTGCGCGCCGCCTCGGGCAGCGCGTCGAGCACCACGATCGCACCCTCGGGATCGCCGCTCAGCGTCAGCGCGCGCGCCAGCCCCGCGCCCACGTCCGCACGTTCGGGAGCCTCGACGCCCAGCGCGCGGAACATCTCGAGCGCATCCGCGACCGCACCCTCGTCGAGCGCGGCCAAACCCGCTTCCACCAGCGGCCCGAAATCCTCCGCCTCCCCGCCGGGGGGGGGCGCGGCAGCGAGCAGCCGGTCGATGAACGCCTTCAGCTCGCGTTCCCCCACCGCGCCCGCAAACGCATCCACCGGCTGCTCGCCAAGGAAGGCATAAACCGTCGGCACCGATTGCACGCGGAGTTGGGCTGCAATCGCGGGGTTCTTGTCGATATCGATTTTCACAAGCGCCACCTGCAGCGCATAGGTCGCCACCACGCGCTCGATGACTGGCGTGAACGTCTTGCACGGGCCGCACCACGGGGCCCAGAAATCGACGAGCACAAGGCGCGTCATCGATCCCTCGATCACATCACGGCGGAACGTCTCGAGGCCGGCGCGTTCGGTGGCGGCGGTGGCAAGGCTGGCCAAGGCGGGCGATCTCCGGGAAGGGTAGGCGCCGATATGTGGCGCGCGGGGCGGCGAGGGCAAGCCTGTTGCATCGCCGCGCCCCGCTTGCTAACAGCCTCGCTCCCAACGCCGAGCGGGCGTAGCTCAGTGGTAGAGCACGACCTTGCCAAGGTCGGGGTCGAGGGTTCGAATCCCTTCGCCCGCTCCAGTTTTTTCCTGCGAGAAACGGCAAGCGTTCTTGCGGTTGGTTATCAGACCTTTCCAGCAGTGGCGCGGGCTGCATGTTCGCGCTGTGCCCTTCGGAAACGGCGATCACGAGCGCGTGCGGGGGCGTGCCGAGCGCGGCGTCGGTCGCGTCGATTTCGCCCCCCGCAGCCGAGCCGAGCAGGCCGCTGTCGACGAACGTTTCACCTGTAACGCCCTGCAGCAGCCACGCCGCGCGCGGAGCGGCGGCGTCGGGCGTGCGGCGATAGTGGCCGATGCCATCGAAGCCGATGCCGCGAAAGCCGAAGCCGACGAGCGTGTTCGGTGGCCTTCCGGCGCGTCGCCAAAGCCCGCCCAGTTCCCCGGTGAAGGCCATGTGATCGTCGCCGGGCGTCTCGGCCACATGGCGCGCGCCAGTGGCGGCGCGGCGGACCTCCAGTGCACCCGGCCATTCCGGGTGAAGTCCCGCGCGCCAGTAAAAGCCGTTGCCGCCAAGATACAAGAGCCGATCACCCCCGGTGAGGCAGGTTTGCAGACCGTCCTACATTGGCGTGGTCCAGTATTCGGGATGGCTGCCCGTGACGACTGCGCGGTATCGTGCGAGCAACGCCGCGCCGTGTTGGTGCAATGCCTCGGCGGTGATCAGATCGTAAGTCTGTCCGATATGGTCGAGCCGCGCCAGCAGTTGCGTGTCCGCATTCAGGTTCCAGACCTCGCCGCCCGGCATGTTGTTGAGCACGGGCCGCAGCCGGGTCGAGGCGTAGGCGATGGTCGTCAGCGTGGACGCGAGGACGGGTCGGCACGCTCGCGCTCG
>JBBQJX010000224.1:0-4030 GCA_038326295.1 Sphingomonadales bacterium | reverse complement strand
GACCACGATCAGCAATGTGGACGCGGCGTTGACTTCGGGCGTCACCGAGAAGCGCACCATCGAGTAGACCTTGACCGGAAACGTCGTCGTGTCAGGCCCGCTGGTGAAAAACGTGATGACGAAATCGTCGAGGCTGAGCGTGAACGCGAGCAGCGCGCCCGCGATCAGCCCGGGGCGCATGTGCGGCACGAGGATATCGCGCAGGATCGCCCATTCCCCCGCGCCGAGATCGCGTGCGGCGTCTTCGAGCGCGCGGTCGAACGAGGCAAGGCGGGCGCGGACCACGAGGGCTACGAAACTGAAGCTGAAGCTGACGTGCGCGATCGCGATCGCCCCCAGGTTGAGCGGCCAAGGCAGTTCGGGCGGCCACGGCAGCACGGTGGTGAAGAACACCAGGAACGCCACGCCAAGGCAGATTTCGGGCACCACGATTGGGAGCGCGAGCGCGCCTTCGAGCGCAGCCTTGAGCGGGAAGCGGAAGCGCCATAGCAACAGCGCGGTCAAAGTGCCGAGCAGCGTGCTGATTGCGGTTGAGATCGCTGCGATGGCGAGGCTGTTGGCGAACGCGGTCAGCAAATCGGTGTCGGCAAACAGCTTCGCGTACCAACCCAGCGTGAAGCCCTTCCACAAGATCGTGCGCTTGCTATCGTTGAAGCTGAACATAATCAGCGCGAGCAGCGGCACATACAGGAACGCCGCGACCGCGATCAGCCACAGCCGCAGCGGCCAGCGCCGAAGATATTCGAGCGGGCCGGGCGCGCTCATGCGTGGGCGCGGCGGCGTGCGAGGATCGCCTGCAATCCCATCGCGGCAAAAGTCAGATACAAGAGCAAGAACGAGAGTGCCGCGCCGAACGGCCAGTCGTTGGCGCTCTTGAACTGGCGCTCGATCACGTTGGCGATCATCATGCTCGATGTGCCGCCGAGCAGATCGGGGGTGAGATATGCGCCGAGCGACGGGATGAAGGTGACGATCACGCCCGAGACGATGCCGGGCAGCGCCAGCGGCACCACCACGCGCGCGAAGGTGGCGAGATGTCCCGCGCCCAGATCGAGGCTGGCCTCGATCAGCGAGCGATCAAGCCGATCGAGCGCCGAATAAAGCGGCAGCACCATGAAAGGCAGCTGCACATAGACCAGCCCGAACACGACCGCGAAATTATTGTGCAGCAGATCGAGCGGCACGAACGCTGCCGCCCCGAACGGGTGCGCCACCACGTTCCATAGCGCGCCGAGCGTGAGGTTGATGTAACCCTCGGTCCGCAGCACCGCCATCAGCGCGTAGGTGCGGATGAGCAGATTGGTCCAGAACGGCAGCATCACCAGCAGCAGCAGCCACGCCTTCGCACGCCCCGGCGCAAACGTGATCGCTACCGCCACCGGAAAGCCCACGATCAGGCAAATCAGCGTGGTCAAGCCGGCAAACCACAGCGATTTGCCAAGGATCGCCAAGTATAGCGGTTTCGCCGCGCGCGCGTAGTTGGCAAACGTGCCGCTGACCGCGATTTCGGTCAGCGACCGGTTCTCGCCCAGGCTGTACGCCCAGATGATCGCCAGCGGCACGAGGAAGAACAGCCCCAGCCACAGCACCGGTGGCGTCGCCAGACAGGCGAACGGCCCGCGCGCGGAGCGCCAGATCTGGCTCATGCCGCCATGATCTCGGTCACCGCCTCTTCCACCACCTGCGCGCGGCGCATCCCCTCGAAGTCGCCATATTCGGAGCGGGCCATGAGGTCGGCGGGCGGGAAGATGGCGCGGTTGTCGCGGTAATCGGCGGGCATCAGCGCGAGCGCGGCGGCGTTGGGGGTGGGATAACGGATCGTCCTGAAGATGTCCGCGCTGTTGTGCGCGTCGAGCACGAAATCGATGAATTTGTGCGCGTTGTCCGGCCGTGGCGCGCCACGCGGGATGCACAGGCAGTCCGAGTTGATCAGCGTCCCCTCGCGCGGCACCACAAAGCCCAGATCGGGATCGTCTGCGATCACCTGGGCAATGTCGCCATTATATTCGATCACGAGATCGATGTCGCCCGCCGCCAGCAGGTCCTGCCCCTCGTCATGATGGAACAGCTTGATGTGACGCTTCTGGCGGATCAGCATCTGCGTGACCTGGCGCGTCACCTCGGGCGTCACGCTCCGCACCGAATGGCCCAGATATTTGGCACCCAGCCGGATCAGATCGTCGGCCTCGGAGAACAGCCCGATCCGCCCGGAATAGCGTGCGCTGTCGAACGCCCATTTCCAGCTATCCGGCACGCCGTCCATCTTCGATTTGCGGTAGCCCAAGCCCAGCACGAGCCAGGTGTAGGGGATCGACCAGCGTCGGCCGGGATCGAATGGCGCCGTCTGGAAGGCGGGCGCGAGGTTGGCGAAGTTGGGCAGCTTCGCATGGTCGATCGGCAGCAGCATGTCCGAAATGCGGAAGCGCGTGACGAATTCGTTCGAGGGGACGATGATATCGAAGCCCGGATTTCCCGCGCGCAGCTTGGCGAACAGTTCATCGTTATTGCCGAACAGGCTCATATGGACGTCGATGCCAGTCCGCGCCCGGAAGTCCGCCAGCGTCGTCTTGCCGGTATAGGTGTCCCAGTTATAGAGGTTCAGCCGCAGCTCCTCGCCGTTCGGCCCGATCCCGGCTTTGGTCGAACATCCTTCCAGCATCAGCCCCGCCGCCATCCCGCCGAGCAGGCCGCGCCGCGAGAGCATGTCACGCCTCACGCAGGTACCAGTCGTAATCGTGCGCGGGCACTTGCGCGAAATACCGGTCCTGTTCGGTGCGCTTGACGCTGGTGAACATCTTCACGAACCGCGCGCCCAGATAGTCCGCCATCACGGCCGACGCCTCGAACGCGTCCGCGGCGGCAAACCAGTTCGCGGGCAGACGCACGCCGCTCGCTGTCGCCGCCGCATATCCGTCCCCGACCACCGGCGGGCCGGGATCGATGCGCTGCTTGAGGCCGTGATGCACCCCGGCGAGTAACGCGGCGAGCGCCAGATAGGGATTCGCGTCCGCCCCGCACACGCGGTGCTCCACGTGGCGGGTCGCGGGAGCACCTGCCGGGACGCGCAGCGAAACCGTGCGGTTGTCCACGCCCCATGTGGGGGAAACCGGCGCATAGCTGTTCGCCCGGAAGCGTCGGTAGCTGTTTGCGTTGGGCGCGAAAATCGCCATCGCGTCGCCCAGCGTCTCGCGCATCCCGCCGACTGCGTTTGCCAGCAGCGGCCCGCCCTGCGCGGCCTCGGACGCGAAGACGTTGCGCCCGTCCGCATCGTTGACGCTCACATGCAGGTGCATGCCCGATCCCGCGCGATCCGCGAACGGCTTGGCCATGAAGCACGCATCCATTCCGTGCCGCCGCGCGACGCCCTTGACGAGCCGCTTGTACATGACCGCCTCGTCCGCCGCCCGCAGTGCGTCCGGCCCGTGCCGCAGCGTCAGTTCCATCTGGCCGGGCGCATATTCACTGATCGCACCCTCCACCGGAACGCCTTGCGCATCGGCGGCCGCCCACAGATCGCGCAGAAGGCCGTCCGCGTCGGCCATTTCTCTCAGGCCATAGGTGCCGTGGTTCTCCGGCCGTGCGCCCCCCAGCCGCGCCAGAGCGGGAACCGCGCCGGGCGCGCGGGCGGCGTCGAGCAGATAGAATTCGATCTCGCATGCCACCACCGGCGTCCAGCCGTCCGCGGCGAAGCGCGCGATCACGCACGCGAGCACCGCGCGCGGATCGAGATCGCTCACCCGGCCGTCGCGCTCGTGCAAGGACGCGATCACCTGCGCCATGTCCGCGCCCAGCCACGGTGCGGGCACGAGCGTGCCGGGTGCGGGCCGCGCCACGCGGTCGCTGTCGCCTTCCTCCCACACCAGCCCGGTATCCGGGCAATCCTCGCCGCGCATCCCGACATGGCCTTCTTCGAGTTGATCTTCACCGGCATGAGCGGGGTGCAGCGCGGCAAGCGGCGGCGGCGGCACGAACTGCTGCCGTTCTACGAGCAGGGGCGCTTTCTGCCCGTCTCTGTCCTCGGCGCGGACGT
>JBBQJX010000223.1:0-4046 GCA_038326295.1 Sphingomonadales bacterium | reverse complement strand
CGCGCGCAGTTCGCCGCGCAGCCGATCCTCGAGGCTGCCCGTCTGCGCGAGCACGGGGGTGGCCGCGAGCAGCAATAGCGCGATCGCGAAACGGGGGCCCGGGGCGCGCATCAGAAGGCCACCAGCAGTTCGAGCTGCAGCACGTCGATCGCCAGCGGCGGCCCGCTGATCTGGTTGGCGCTGAGCCACTTCGCGCGCGCGGCGACGTTATCGAACAGGCCAAACGTGCCCGCGATCGTATATCCTTGCGCGTTGGTGCCGCCGAGGTGGAATTCATTGTCCACCAGCGCATCGAGAACCGCGTCGGTTTCGATATATTTGTATGCGGCAGTGACGTTCCACTCGGCGAAGTGGCCGACCTCGGGATAGCCGACGCTCACATGCGCCTCCCAAGCGGTATCGCCACCCTGGAAGGGCAGTTTGGAATTGGAGGGTGCAAGGTCCGCGCAGGGGTTAATGGGAACCTGTGTATTGGTGGTGGGATCGAGCACGGTAACGAGATTGCCCTGCGCGTCGCGCACCTGGCCGATATTGTTGATAGGGCCCTGCTGCGTATCGGCGGTCGTCGTACCGTTGCCGCGGAACAGCTTGCAGACGTCGCTGCGTCTGAAGGCGAGGTTCCTGATGTAGTTGCCGCCAACGAGGACGCGCTTCTTCTCGTCGAGCGTGATCGTCGCGTCGGCGTTCAGGTTGAGAACGTTGTAATCGAAGGTAAGGCCGACGAACTGGCGCTGCGAGAAGTTGACCGAGCCTGGCGGGCCGACGATGTTGCGCAGCGCGAACACCGTGTTGCCTTTTTGCAGGAATGCCGGACGCAGCGGATCGGTCGAGCATTCGGTGCCCACGACGAAGGTTTCGCACGGGTCCGAAGGCCGACCCTGGATCGAGTCGAAGTGGTAATAAGCCGCGCCCGCCTTCAGAGAAATATCGTGGCGGAACTGGTACACGCCGAACAGCTGCGCGGCGTAGAGCCACTTGTTGGTGGAGCGCGCCCTGTTGACCGACGGGTTGGAAGTAGACTGGAACCTGTCCGAACCATATTCGAGCGGGAACGCACCGACGACCGCGTGCAACTTCAGCCTTTCGCCAAAACGCTCGCCGCTGTCGCCTGCGAGCGTGATTCCATCGAAATTGAGATCGGGATCCCAGATCACGTCCTGGCTGTAGAAGGGATTGGGCATGCGGCCACCGGTCAGCACGAGGCCATCGATCGGGCGCAGGTTCACGAAGGCCTGATCGACGAAGACGTCCTTTTTGCTGAAGCCACCGCCCAGTTGCGAGGTGGTGGAGACGGGACCGTTATTGTCACCGGTCGCGAGGCGGAAGGTGACGTCGACCGGATCGGCGATCTGCGCGGTCAGGCCGAAGCGCAGGCGGATATTCTGGCGGTTGAGGCGATCGCGCGTGGTGTTGAGCAGCGGCGGGGCAAAGGTGGAGCCTGCGACGCTGGGGTTGATCTCGGTCGGGCCACCGGCGTTGAACTGGTTGAAATCGATGACGTCGTTAGCGTTGCCGCGCCCGAAGAAGTTGAACTGTGCGCGGTAGCGGAAATCGCCGAAGATTTTCACATGGCCCACCCAGTCCTGCACGCGACCGGGCTGTGCCCAGCCTTCGGCCCTGGCGGTCTGGAGGACGTCCGCCTTTAACTCGTCGCGGATCTGCGCGCGCACGCTCTCTGGGACGTAGGGGACGCGCACCGTGCCCGGGGGCGGCGCGCTTGCCTGCACCTGGCGCGCCTCCGCCTCCGCCTGCGCGATCAGCGCCTGGCCCGCCTCGGGGGTCAGCGTGCCCTTGGCGACAAGCGCGCGGACCAGGTTGACCATCGCGTTCGACGATGGCGCGACGGCCGCCGCTGGGGTGGGCGCGGGCGCATTCTGCGCGAATGCGGGACCCGCAAGTGCGGTCGTCAGCGCCAGCATCGCGGCCAGCCGGGGAAGGATCGGGGTCATGCGCTTGGCTCCAGGGGTCATACGCCGCGGCGTCCGGTGACGGAGATGAGTTGCGGGAACTTGAAATCGGCGGGCGGCAGCTGATCGAAGGCGACGCCGGTGATCGTCGTCACCAGTGCGTCGCAGACCTTCTGGTCCGATCCGCATTTGGTGACCTCGGCCCTGGTCACGCGGCCGCGCGCGTCCACCCAGATCGCCACTTCGCTGCGGAACTGGCGGCGGTTCATCCGGTCGTCGCGCTCGACGGCGCGCTGGATTTCCTGCGCGAGATAGCCTTTGTAGAGGCCCCCGCCGCCGCCGCCGCCGCCCGCCGCGCCGAGCGCGTTGCCCAGGCTGCCCGGCGCGCCCATGCCGCCGCCGCCGCCCGCCTTCAGGCCGAACGCGTCGGTTCCGCTCTGCGCGGTGGCGGTATCGATCGCGACCGCTTTGGGCGCGTCGGCGGCTTTGGGGGTGGGCGGCTCGGGCGTGGGCTTTTCGGTGGGGGTCTCGTTGGGTTTGGGCGGCTCGGGCGGCTGCTCCTTGGGGGGCGGCGGCGGGGGCGGCGGGGGAGGGGGCGGCAGCAGGTTGACCGTGGTGTCGGGCACCTCGTTGCGCGTCTTGCCGGAGGGGTTGTTGAGAAAGCCGTACAGCAGATACCCGCCGACCAGCAGCACGAGCAGCCCCAGCACGGGCACCAGCCAGCCGCGTTTGGCGGCCTGTGCCTCGGAGGCGGGGGGTTCGTCGCGAAAGGCCATGGGGTCCCGCGCTAACCCGCAGGACTATTGGTGGCTTTGCCCGTCACCAGGCCCACCTTGTTCAAATCCAGCCGACGCAGCAGGTCGAGCACCTCGGTGACCTTCTGGTACTGGACGGTCGCATCGCCCTTGACCACGATGGGCGTATCGGGGTTTTCGGCCTTCACCGTGCGCAGCCGCGTTTCAAGGTCCGCGATCGTCACCGGATAAGCGTCGAGGAACACCTGGCCCTCCGCATTTATCGTGATCACCTTCGTCTTGGGCGCCGCCAGGTTCACCGCCGAACTCGCCTTGGGCAGGTCCACGCGGATGCCCTGCACCGATGCGGTGGCGAGCAGGATGAAGATGACGAGCAGCACATACGCCAGATCGAGCATCGGCGTGATGTTGATCTCGTTGTACGGCTTGCGCCCGCCGGGACCCGCGCTCGCCATTATTCGGCTGCCATCTTGAAGGGCGGCGGCGTGGCCGCCTTGTGCGCCTGCGTCTCGGCTAGTCGCGCCACCAGCCGATCGACAAACACGCGCATCTCGTCCGAGATCGCGGTGATGCGGCTGTTGAGATAGTTATAGCCGAAAAGCGACGGGATGGCGGCTGCCAGCCCCGCGATGGTGGCGAGCAGTGCGGCGGCGATGCCGGGTGCGATCGCGTTCACATTGACGTCGCCCGCCAGCGCGACGCCGCCGAAGACGGTCATGACGCCGATCACCGTACCCAGCAGACCGATGAACGGACCGCCCGAGATGGCAATCGTCAGCAACACCATGAACTGATCGAGCTTCTGGTTCTCCATCGTCTGCTGCGCGTCGAGCTCGGAGCGGATTGCGATCACCGCTTCGTCCGAGAGCGGCTTGTTGCCGTAGAGCGTGCGGCGGTGATCCACCTCGACCATGCCCGCATCGTACAGGCGCGCGAGCGGGCTTTGCTTGAGCGCGGCGGTGTCGGCCGCGCTCAACTCCATCTCGTCGAAGCTTTCCAGATCGCCTTCCATGCGGCGGTAGCGGCGCATGAACGCGGCGTTGGCAGTCGACATCGTCCCGATGACGCCCGATTTCCACACGATTACCGCGATCGCGCCCGCGAGCAGCAGCATGCACGCGCCGATGATGCCCCAGTCGAGGGTCGACACGGACTTCAGGATGAAGCCGATCACGCCCCCGCCCGAGCCCTGCTCCTCGTCCTTGCCGAAGACGGTGAGCTTGCCCTCCTGCCCTTGGCCTGCTGCGTTCAAAAGCAGGAAGTTGGCCGAGCGCGCCACTTTGGATGTGCGCGTCTCGTCCAGCTCGCCCGCGAAGCCCGTCTGGCCATCGCCGCCGATGGTTTCCGGACCAGCAAAGGCAGGCAACACGGCGGCCGCGTTGGC
>JBBQJX010000222.1:0-4058 GCA_038326295.1 Sphingomonadales bacterium | reverse complement strand
CTATTATGTCGTCGCCCACTTCCACTATGTGCTCTCGCTCGGTGCAGTGTTCGCACTGTTCGCGGGCTTTTACTACTGGTTCCCCATAATGTGCGGGAGGATGTATAACGAGGCGCTGGGCAAGATCCACTTCTTCACCTTCTTCATCGGCGTCAACGTGCTCTTCTTCCCGATGCACTTCCTGGGAGCCAATGGCATGCCGCGTCGAATCCCCGATTACCCCAATGCGTTCGAACACTGGAACACCATTTCCACCTATGGCTACATGATCATGG
Organism: Sphingomonadales bacterium; assembly: GCA_038326295.1. GTDB lineage: Bacteria > Pseudomonadota > Alphaproteobacteria > Sphingomonadales > Sphingomonadaceae > JAVVHE01. Next base: position 3,783 of record JBBQJX010000222.1, on the reverse strand, counting down.
CGTTCTCGATGATCTTCTTCTTCCTCAACGTCGCGTACACGCTGCTCGCGGGCAAGAAGGCGGCGGACAATTACTGGGGCGAGGGCGCGACCACGCTCGAATGGACGCTGACCTCGCCGCCGCCGTTCCACCAGTTCGAGACGCTGCCGCAGGTTCACTGATGCCAGTCCTTGAAATCGAGGCGGCCCGCATCGCCGCCCGCATGCCCCACACCGGCGCGCTCACGCACAGCACGTCGGACTGGCGCGATTATTTCGCGCTGCTCAAGCCCCGCGTCGTCGCGCTCGTCGTCTACACCGGCGCGGTCGGCGTGATCGCCGCGCGCGCCCCCATCCATCCCGTGATCGCCTTCACCGCCATCCTCGCCATCGCCTTGGGCGCGGGCGCGGCAGGCGCGCTCAACATGTGGTGGGAGGCCGATCTCGATATCCGCATGAAGCGCACCGCGTCGCGCCCCATCCCCGCCGGTCGCATCGGCTCCAAAGCGGCACTCGAATTCGCGGTCATTTGCGCGGTCGCGTCGATCCTGCTGATGCAGATCGCCGTCGGCCTCTTCGCCGCCACGCTGCTGCTCGTCTCGATCCTGTTCTACGCGGTCATCTACACCGTCTGGCTCAAGCGCCGCACGCCGCAGAACATCGTCATCGGCGGCGCGGCGGGCGCGTTCCCGCCATTGATCGGCTGGGTCGCCGCCACCGGCCACGTCACCGCACTCCCGATCCTGCTCTTCGCGATCATCTTCATCTGGACGCCGCCGCACTTCTGGGCGCTCGCGCTGTTCGTGCAGAAGGATTACGCCAATGCGGGCGTCCCCATGCTGCCGCTCACGCACGGCAACGCCGAAACCCGACGCCAGATCTGGCTTTACAGCCTCGCGCTCGTCGCCACCACGCTCGCCCCCATCGCCATCGGTGCCACCGGCCCGCTCTACGCGGTGCTCGCGGTCGGTCTCGGCGCAGCATTCCTCTGGTTCGCGTGGGGCACATACCGCAACACGGCGGACGATCCCAAGGCGATGAAGCCCGAAAAGCGCCTCTTCGGCTATTCGATCCTGTACCTGTTCCTGCTGTTCGGCGGCATCGCCATCGACGCGCTCCTCCGATGACCCCCGCCGAGGAGAAAGCCTTCACGCAGCGCCGCGCCGCGCGCAGCCGCGTCATCGGCCTCGTGCTCGCCGCGCTCGCGGTGCTCTTCTTCCTCATCACCGTCGTGCGGATGGGCAAGCATTGAACGCCGTCCACCGCACCGCGCTCGCGCTCGGCGTCGTCGCCGCCACCATGCTCGGTGCCGCCTATGCCGCCGTGCCGCTCTACCGCATGTTCTGCGCCGCCACCGGGTACGGCGGCACCACGCAGCGCGCCGAGGGCCGCGCGCCGCTCACCGCCGCCGCGCTCGCGCGCGGGGCCACGCGCACGATCACCGTGCGCTTCGATGCCAACACCGCGCCGGGCATGCCATGGAGCTTCCGCCCCGATCAGGTGACGCAGCAACTCCGGATCGGCGAGCGCGGCCTCGCCTATTTCCGCGCATCGAACCCCACGGGCGAGCGTACCGGCGGCCAGGCCAGCTACAATGTCACCCCCGATACCGTCGGCAAATATTTCGTCAAAATCCAGTGCTTCTGCTTCAACCAGCAGACGCTTGGCCCCCACCAGACCGCCGAGATGCCGGTGATCTACTATATCGATCCCGCCTTCCTGAACGATCCCGAGGCCGCCAGGGTCAAGGAGGTCACGCTCAGCTACACCTTCTTCCCGGCCCCCCCTGCGGCGGCTGGCTTCCCCGCCGTACCGCAGGACGCTAAGACCGCGCTGCAACGCAATACCGTTCCCCAGGGGTAAGCATGGCCTCCGCCAAGACGCACGATTTCCACATTCTCAACCCCAGTCCGTGGCCGCTGCTCGGCGCGTTCGCCGCGTTCGGCTTCGCGGCGGGCGCGATCGCCTGGATGCATGATTTCTGGTGGGGGCCGTGGGTGTTCGCGATCGGCATCGGCTCGATCTTCCTCACCATGTTTCTCTGGTGGTCCGATGTCGTGCGCGAGGCGAACACCGGCGATCACACGCCGATCGTCCAGCTCCACCACCGCTACGGCATGATCCTCTTCATCGCGTCCGAAGTGATGTTCTTCGTCGCGTGGTTCTGGGCCTATTTCAACGCCTCGCTGTTCCCGTCGGCCGCCGCAGTCGTCGGCGGCGTGTGGCCCCCCAAGGGGATCGAGGTGCTCGATCCGTTCGAGATCCCGCTCCTCAACACCTTCATCCTGCTATTGTCGGGCACCACCGTCACCTGGGCGCACCACGCCCTGATCGAGGGCGATCGCAATAGCGCCAAGCAGGGCCTGTGGTTGACCGTCGGGCTCGGCATGCTCTTCACCTCGCTCCAGGCGTATGAGTACAGCCATGCGGGCTTCGGCCTCGCGGGCAACGTCTATGGCAGCACCTTTTACATGGCGACCGGGTTCCACGGCTTCCACGTCGTCATCGGCACCATCTTCTTGGCGATCTGCCTCAGGCGCATCTACAACGGCGATTTCACCCCACGCCACCATTTCGGCTTCGAGGCCGCCGCCTGGTACTGGCATTTCGTCGATGTCGTCTGGCTGTTCCTGTTCCTGTCGATCTACGTCGTCGGCAGCCATTTCGGGGCCGCCGTCCACCCCGGCGGATGACGCCGCCCGACGGCTCCCCCTCCGCCCTGCGGGCACCTCCCCCAGAGGGGGAGGATCAATCCTCCCCCCCTGGGGGAGGTGGCGAGCGCAGCGAGACGGAGGGGGCGGCTCGCCCCATTTTCCCCCAGTGAAACTCCCCATCGTCCCCACCGTCACCGTCGCCGTCGCGGTCCCGGCGATGATCGCGCTCGGCTTCTGGCAGCTCGATCGCCGCGTTGAAAAGCGCGCCGAGCTCGCGGCGTTCGCCCACCCGCAGCGGGTCGTCTTCGCCTGCGCGTCGCCGCGCGGCCCGGTGCGCCAGACGGGCGGCCTCGGCCCCGGCGGCGCGGGCGGCTTCGCGCACCGCTTCGAATGCGACGGGGTCACGGTCGATCTCGGCTGGTCCGAACGCCCGGTCGAAATCGCGCTCCCTCCGCCCTGGCGCATCGTGGGCACGCGCTACATCATCCCCGATAAGGGCATTTTGCTGCTCGCCACCGCGCCGCCACCGCCGCTAAAGCCCAGCACACCGCCATCCGAGGACGATATCCCCAACAACCACCTGAGCTACGCCGTCCAGTGGTTCGCCTTCGCGCTGACGCTGGCCATCGTTTACGGGATTTACGTGGGCCGACGCCCGCGCGAGCTTGTTGTGTAGGATCGATCGTGCGATAAGCGTCCCACAGTCACGCGCGGGCGGCTTGCGCCCCGCAGTTCCACCGTAAAAACGCGATTCACAGTGACCTTCGTGACCTTGGCAGCCCCTACGATCCGTTCGGGCCGCCCGTATTGTCCTGGTTCCCCGGCCCCTGCGCCGGCCCCGAACCCACCCGGCCGATATTGCCGAACACCGCGTTCCAAAAGCTGCGCTTCTTGCCCAATGTTGGCGTCACATTCCCGTTAGGCGAAATATTCGCCGCCAGCTCCAGCCCGCGTTTGCCCACCTTGGTCACGTTCCCCTTGGCATCAAAATCCACGATCAGCACGCTCTGCATCTCGGGCTTCGGATCCTTGAACGCCAGCTGCTTGGTCCGCCGCGTCACATAATACCAGCGGCTGTCCGTCCACTGCGCCGCCAGCGAAGGCCGCCCCAGCGATTTCTCCACCGAATCCTTATTGTCCACCCCCGCCTT
>JBBQJX010000221.1:0-4071 GCA_038326295.1 Sphingomonadales bacterium | reverse complement strand
CAGCGCCAGCACAACGCTCTGCCCCGCAGCCGGACCCACACTCGCCATCGCCCCCAATGGCACCCTTTCGGGGCATTTCACCGCCCCGGCGCTGCGCGCCGACGGCGTTTTGGGCACCACACGCTTTGCCCTCGCCACCGGCCGCATCGCCGTCGCACTCTCGGGGACCGACACCGCTGCGGTCGTCACAGCCATCGCCGCGCCCCTTCACGCCACGGCGCATCTCCAGTCCGGCCCGCGCCCGCTCGATCTCGCGGTGTTGACCGCCACCGCGCGCCAGACCCCCGCCGGATGGTCCTTCGCGGGCCATCTCGAAAACGGCGCGCTCCCCGGCCTGCCGGTCGCGGTCACCGCGCTCGCAGGCGACTGGGCCTTGACCCCCGCCGATACGCTCACGCTCACCCACGGTATCGGTCGCATCGTCGATCCCCTGCCCCGGCCTCGCATCGCCCCGCTGGCGCTGACCGATCTCACGCTCGCCTACGCCGATGGCGTCGCCACCGGCCGCACCACGCTCGCGCTCGCCACCACCGGCGTCACGCTCGCCACGCTCTCCGGCCGCTACCGCCTCGCCGATTCCACCGGCACACTCGATGCAAGCAGCGCGCTCACCTTCAGCCCCGATCTCCAGCCCTATCGGATCAGCGAGCGGGCACGCGGGATCATCGAGAACGTCTCGGGGCGCGCCACCGCCATCGCACGCGTCAGATACGTCGATGGCGGGATCACCGGCAACGCCACGCTCGCGCTCGATCATCTCTCGTTCGCTACCGCCGCGCTCGGCCCCGTCACCGATGTCACGGGCACGCTGCGCCTTCCCAACCTGCCCACGCTCGCGTCGGACCCCGCCGGGTTCACCATCGGCGCGATCAACCCCGGCGTTCTCGTTGAACATGGCAGCGCGCGGATCCAGCTTCTGACACCCACGCGCATCCGCGTCGATCGCCTTGCTTTTCCGTTCGCGGGCGGCACGCTGGCGCTCGTCCCCATCACGCTGGACACCGCAGGTCCGGAGCGTCGCTTCACGCTCTCCGCCAACGGCCTCGATCTCGCGCAGTTCCTGCAGCGTCTCGACCTCAAGGACCTCGACGCCACGGGTACGTTCGATGGCACTCTCCCCCTGATCCTCACCGACAAGGGCAGCCGCATCGCGCACGGTCACCTCGAGGCGCGCGCGCCCGGCGGCCGCATCCGCTACGTCGGCGCGATCGGCCCCGACCTTCCCGCCGCCGCGAAGCTGGCATTCGATGCCTTGAAATCAATGCGCTACCGGACCCTGACCATCGGCGTCGATGGCGATCTCGATGGAGAGCTCGTGACCGACATCCGCTTCGCCGGCGAGAACGAGGCTGCCATCGCCACCGGCAAGCGCCTGCCCAAGCTCGGCCCCGGCGTCCCCTTCCGCTTCGGCGTCACCGTGCGCGCGCCCTTCCGCCGCCTGCTCGGCACCGCGTCGAGCCTTCAGGACGTGACCCCGCTGATCGAGCAGGCGCAGCCCGATCCATTAACCCCGCCGTCACCCGCAAAGCCGCATTGACGCGGGCGTGGGCCACCCGCACTCTCCCGTCCCCACGCAAGGAGCCGAGGCTTATGTGCGCCGTCTGATCCCCGCCCTGCCGCTGATCGCACTGACGGCATGCGTCCAGCTCCGCGCGCCCGACAAGCCGATCGAGATCAACCTTAACGTCAACATCAAGCAGGAAGTCGTCGTGCGGCTGGAGCGTGACGTGAAAGACCTGATCACGTCCAATCCCGATCTCTTCCCAACGAAGAAGGCCCCAACTCCATGAAGCGTCTCCTCGCCCTTACCTTTGCGCTCGCGCTCGCAGCTCCTGCGGCGATGGCGCAGGACAGCGCGGTCCAGGCCGCGCAGGCGGCGGGCACGGTGGGCGAAGGCGCGGATGGCTATATGGGCATCCACGGTGTCGCCTCGGCGGACGTCCGTGCGCGGGTCGATCAGGTCAACATCAAGCGCCGCGCGGTCTATACCGATCTCGCGGCCAGACGCGGTGTCACCATCACCGAAGTCGCAGGTGCCGCCGCCTGCCAGATCCTCGACACGGTCGGCATCGGCCAATGGTACCGCGACGCAGGCGGCGCATGGCGCCAGCACACAGCGGGGGCACCGGTGACGAAGCCGAACTATTGCGGCTGAAAGCGGGTCGATCGAGGGAAAAATCGTGCGAGGCCCGAGCTTCGCGATCGCGCTATAGTCGTGCACAGGTCCGGCCAAGCCATCGGCGGCGGGCTTGTCGACTGTGCGATGCAGCTTCAGTTCGGGCGGTTTGATGCTGCGGGTCTCGAGCGCAAGGATCAGCACTGCGCCGGGTCCGATCGCGCCCGGCGCGCCGACGCCGAACTCTGCGGGGCGGAGTGGTCTGGCGTGCAAAGTCAGCCGAACGGCGGAAGCGAAGCTGCGGGATTTTTGGCTTGCCTTATGGCAAAATTGGTGCAGAATGGCGATTGTCACTTGATATAGGTATCGGCGCTGGTCCTTCGCAGGATTTTGCTCCCGGGGCCTGCGTCCCGATCGCAAAGGGGTGTTAGATGCCTGTGCAGCCCACCTATCCCGGCGTCTATGTCGAGGAAATCGCCAGTGGCCTGCGAACGGTGACGGGGGTCGCGACCTCGGTCGCAGCGTTCGTCGGCAGCTTCGAGCGCGGGCTCCTGAACGAGGCGGTGCAGATTTTCGGCATGGCCGACTTCGAGCGTGAATATGGTGGCCTCGATCGCAACAGCGAGACGAGCTATGCGATCCAGCAATTCTTCCTGAACGGCGGCACGCAGGCATGGGTGGTGCGCGTGGTGGACACGTTGGGCGCTCTTCCGCTCGTCCCCGCCGCCGCCGCCGCTGCGGTGATGCTGCACGAGCTGGTCGGTGGGCTTGGTCAAGACGTCATGCGGGTGCGCGCAGGGCGGCGCATCCGGGGCGCGAGCGCCAGCAATCCCGGGGAATGGGGCAAACAGCTGCGGATCGATGTGGATTATGCCACCGCCGATCCGCGCGAACAGTTCAATCTGACGATCAGCGAGGTCCGCATCGACGGCGACCGCACGATCGTCGTCAGGACCGAGCGTTTCCCCAATCTGACGATGCGCCCGGATACACCCACGAACGCGATCGAGGTGGTCAACCAGCGATCGGACCTGATCCAGCTCGACCGCGACTCGCTGGCGGCGCTTCCCGCGTCGGTCGTCGGAACACCCTATCCGCTCCGGCCTGCGGCAACGGGAACGATGGGCGATGCGCTGGCGCTCCCCGCGACGATCCCGGCGGAAGGCGCTCCGTTCGATGTCGATCTGGCGATCGGCGGTGTGGGCATCGTGGGCGGGCCGCTGGCGGGCACCATACGCTACTTCGGCGCAACGCCGCCGACGACCTATGCGGGGTTCACCCGCTATTTGCAGGAGGCAGTCCGCCGCGCGGCGGGGGATCCGCTGGTGACAGACGCAATGCGGCCACTGCTCTCGGGCGCGCTTGTCTCGCTCGTCAACCAGGGGACGTCCGCCGTTCCGCTCTTCCACTTCGCGGTTACGCTCGGGCGTGCCGCACGGCCGTATGATCCAGCGACGACTGCGGTGTTCAGCAACGCGGCCGCGACGATGCTGGGGCTCGACGTGGCGAGCGCCCCCAACGACCAGCAGTTCGCGCTGGCGGGCGGCCACGACGGTCGCGCCGCTGCGCCGGGCACGACGTTCCGGCCGATCGATCCGGCAATGTTCGTCGGCACGTCGGCCGCCAAGACCGGGCTGTTCGCGCTCGACGATGTCGATCTGTTCAACATCCTGTGCGTGCCCGAGGCGACGACCTTCCCCGCCCAGGCGGACCGTTTCGCCTTCTACACGCAGGCGACCGACTATGTCCGCGAGCGACGCGCGATGCTGATCATCGACGTGCCCGAGGCGGACGCGCGCACGCTGCCCAACATCGAGACATGGATCGCGGAGAATGACGGGCTGCGCGATCCGAACACTGCGGTCTATTTCCCGCGCACCAACGTCCCCGATCCGCTGAACCAGAACCGCGCGCGCTCGGTCGCGTCGAGCGGGACGATCGCCGGGCTGTGGGCG
>JBBQJX010000220.1:0-4085 GCA_038326295.1 Sphingomonadales bacterium | reverse complement strand
CGTGAAGTCCTGCAGCTGTTCCTGCGCGAACTGACGACCACTGCGGCCGAGGTTCACAAGGCGGTCGAGGACATTACGGCGATCGTCCAGCGGCCCTATGACGAGGAGGCGGTGCGCGAACGGGTGCGTGTGCATCTCGAGGCGAACCCAATTCACCTCGATCCCGCACTGCTCGATTTCGGACAGGCGGCGTGAGTTTCTTCGGCGATTTTGCCGACGGTGTCAAAGCGCTGATCCTGCTCAAGGACGACGTGGCGAAGCTGAAGGGACAGGTCAGCACGCTCGATGCGAACGAACGCGAGACGCGCGACCGGCTCGCCTTTCTCGAAGGCGTGATTGCGGGCGCGCAAACGCGCGCTACGACGGGCCGCTTGCCCCGCCGCTAAGCCTCCGGCAAAGACACGCCCATGATCAATTTCGACCTCGTCTCGCCCGAACGCCGCCTGCGCTCCGGTCCCGCCCATATGGTCGTCGTGCCCGGCGGCGGGGGGGATTTCGGCGTGCTGGTGGGGCATGCGCCGCTGATCTCCACGATCCGCGCGGGCGCGATCGCCATCTATGCCGAGCCGACGACCACCGCGCCCGAGCGCATCTTTGTGGATGGCGGCTTTGCCGAGGTGGGACCCGAGGGCCTGACCGTGCTCGCCGAGAGCGCGACGCCGGTGGGCGAGATCGATGCCGCGCGGGTGGCCGAGCAGCTCGCCGCCGCGAAAGCCGCCGCCGACGAACCCGCGATCGAACGGCTGACCGCGATGCTGGCGGCGGTGACGAACTAGCCGCAGCTACTTCACAAACCGGTACACCACCCGATCTGTGTTGCCGCGAATGGCGGGATCGAAGACCAGCTTGCTGTGATCGTCCGCCGGGTTGTGTAGCAGCTGCGAATCGGCTTCGAGTTTGAAGCCAGCGCGCTCGAAATCGGTTTTGATCGTATCGGGATCGATGCGGTGGACCGCTTCGACGATCGCGCGCGTATCGCCCTTGGCTCCCACATGATCGATCACCGCGACCACGCCGCCCGGACGCATCGCGGCATACAGATTGGCAAGGATCGCGCGGGGTTCGACGCGGGGCAGGTTGTACTTCTCACTCGTCCAGTAGAGATCGTGATAGACGATGTTGAACAGCGCGAAATTGTAGTTGCCCGGGGGCAGCGTGGCCTCGGCAAAGCCTGTCGTTATCAGCGAGATATTGGGCACGCGGGCAAGGCGCACCTTCCACACATCGGCGGTGCTCGCGGCGAAACCGGGCGGGTTCAGCGCATCGACATGGCCCCTGGGGCCGACTGCGCGCGCCATCAGCTCGGAATAATAGCCGCCGCCCGCCATCCAATCGAGTACGCGATCCCCTTTTTCCAGCTGCTCGAACGCCAGCACCTGCGCGGGCTTGCGCGATGCATCGAGCGCGCGGTCTTCGGCGGGACGATCCGCCATCGCGACCGCCATCGCGACATCGGCGGGCTTTGCGGAGGCGGCGAGCGGGGCGGCGACGAGCAGCAGGGCAAGGGCGAAGCGCATGGGCGATCTCCAGGTTGGGGTTGCTTCATGCCATGAAGGCTCGCGGACGCCTATCGTCAGCCTGGCTACCGCGCGCGCCTGAGCACCACGTAGAACGCCCCGCCGCCGCCATGGCGCGGGTGCGCGGGGCGCATCGCGGCGATGAGCGGGCGCAGACGCGAGAGTTGCAGCCAGTCCGCGAGCGATTCGCGGATGACGCCGCGCCGGTCGGCGGGGCCGCGCGAACCCTTGCCGGTGACGATCAGGATCAGCCGCACGCCGCTGGCAGCCGCATCGGTCAGCCGATGCTCGACGATCGCATGCGCGGCTTCGGCCGAATGGCCGTGCAGATCGATCACCAGATCGGGCCGCACCCGCCCGCCGCGCATCCGCCGGTCCCAGACGCCGTCGAGCGTTGCGTCCTCGGGGTGCGGCGGGGGGACGTAGGCGGGAATGCGGGTGGTCCGGCGGGCGGACGGCGCGGGCGGCGGGGCGATGACAGCGGCAGGCCGAGTGGCAGCCGGTGCGGGAGCGGGAGGGCGTGCAGGCGTGGCAACGGGCAGGGCAATTCCCGGCAACGGGCGCACGGTAGCGGCCACGCGCCGCCACAGCGCGCGGTCGGCTGGGGTGAGGCGGTCAGCGGGGTGGCGCACGCAGGCGCTCGGCGGCGGAACGGGGCAGCAGCAGCCAGACGCGGCCGGTGGCGGACTGTCCGCTCGCCAGCCGCCGCGCGCGCGCGCCCGCGCCGGTGAACCAATCGAGCCGGTTGGGTCCCTTGATCGCGCCGCCGGTATCGGCGGCGATCACGACGCGCGCCATCGGGCCATCGACGGTGCGCGTGGACAGGAACAGCGGCGCGCCGAGCGGCACGAAGGCGGGATCGGCGGCGACGTTCGCTTTGGGGGTGAGCGGCACGCCCAGCGCGCCGAGCGGACCGGGGCCGGTGAGCGGCCTGAAGAACACATAGCTCCGGTTCTCACGCATCAGTGTGCGGCCTTCGGCGGGGTGCGCGTGGAGCCACGCGACGATCCCTTCCATGCTCGCCTGTCCGGGTGCCAGCAGCCCGCGCTCGCGCAGCAGGCGGCCGATGCCGGTGTAATCGCGCCCGTTCTGGCCGGCATAGCCGATGCGAAGCTCGGTCCCGTCCGCCAGCGTCACGCGACCCGACCCCTGGATGGCGAGGAAGAACGCCTCGACCGGATCGGCTACCCACGCGATCACGCGCGGATCGGGGCCGAGCACGCCATCCTCGATCGCGGCGCGATCGGGGTAGGGGACGAGGCGCTGGCCTTCGACGCGGCCGCGCACATGCTTGCCCGCGAGTGCGGCGGAGAACTGGCCGAGATCGACGTCGATCAGATCGGGCGGCGGCGCATGGAGCGGGATGGCGTTGACCGCGTCGCGCTCCCGCGCACCCGCCAGCGTCAGTTCGAAATAGCCGGTGTCGAGCCCCGTCCCGTCGCCGACCGTCACGGGCACGAGGTTCGCCTCGAAGAAGGCGCGCGGATCGGCGGCGCTCGTGGCGGCGGCGCAGGGCGCGGTCCAGTCGCCGGGCCGGGTCAGGCCGCTCGTGTCGGCGCGACGCAGCAGCGCGGGACAGGCGATGCGCAGCGGGGTCAGCGCGGCGGCGGGATCGGTGCCGGGCCAGCCGGGGAGATCGGCAAAGCTGCCGATCACGATCGGGAGCGTGGATGCGTTGGCCGGTGGAGTGATCGGGGGCGGCGCCGGCGCAACGGGCAACGCAGCGGGCGCGCCGACAACCGGCGCGGGCGTCCGGGCCGCGCATCCCGCGAGTATGGTCAGGAGGATCAGGGCGGGAACACGCATGCCGCCGCGCTTAAGCCCTAACCCTCCGCGCGCAAACCGGGGTCCGACGCCTGCTCAGTCCTCGTGCGCTTCGGTCGCCACCAGCAGCCAGTTGGGATCGAGCGTGCTGACATGGCGGCGGAACGACCATTCGTCGTGCGCGCGTGTCATATCGGATGGGGAGCCGCCCACGATCCGGCCCTCGCGGTCGCGCGTGGTCCCCGCGATCGCGGCATCGAAGCGCACCACGATCTCGGCCATCGTCCCATCCAGATGCGCCGCCACGATCCGCGCATCGTCGACCGAGACGATACGGTGCTCGACACTAAGCCCCTCGGCCCCGCGCGCGGCGATGGCGCGCTTGAACTGCTCGCCGATCTCGTCGGACACGATCGGCTCCACTTCGGCGATATCTCCCGACCAGAAGGCCCCTAGGATCATCGCGTAGGCCCCCTTGGCACCATCGAGGAAGCGCGCCGCCTCGAACGCCGGGTCGAGCCCGGCGATCGCGGTCAGTCCGTCGCGCGCGTCGGCGGGCAGGCCTTCGGGAAGCACGGGCACCACGCGCACGCGACCTTCGCTCGCGGCCTGTGCAGGCGCGATCTCGGCGGCGGGTCCGCGATAACCCTCGCTCGGCGCGGGGCTTTCATGGCCGGTGCGGCGGCCGAGCACGCTCACGAGGCGCAGCGCGATGAACCCGGCGAGCATCGCCAGGAACAGCACTTCGACCCACCAGTTTCCGCCCATGATCAATCACCTCGGCCTTGCCGCGACTCGCAACCT
>JBBQJX010000219.1:0-4092 GCA_038326295.1 Sphingomonadales bacterium | reverse complement strand
GACGATAACAGCCCCAACAGCGCGCAATCGATGCGGTGGCGCATCAAGCGCGACACCAACGATGCGCTCCGCCAGAAATTCATCGACGTGACGGTCGCGCAAGCCCACGCGATCGGTCTCACCGTCCCCGATCCCGATCTGAAGCGCGATGAAGCCACCGGCCACTACAGCTACGGCCAAATCGACTGGGAAGAATTTTACGCGGTCGTGCGCGGCGAAGGCCCCGTCGCCAAGGAACGCCTCGCCGCCAAGAACGCCGCTTGGAACGAAGGCGCGTGGGTGCGCGAGGCCGCCACTGCGCACGCCGCCAAGCGCAGCGCACGCAAAGCCGCGTGAAGGACTGGCCGCTCTGGGAGGTGTTCCTGCGCGCGCGCGGCGGGCTCAGCCACCGCCACGTCGGCAGCGTCCACGCGCCCGACGCCGAACTCGCGGTCCGCCACGCGCGCGACACCTATACCCGCCGCTCCGAGGGCGTGTCGCTGTGGGTCGTCCCGTCCGCCCAGATTACCGCCAGCGATCCCGCGCAGGCCGGGCAGATGTTCGAACCCGCCGACGACAAGGTCTACCGCCACCCCACTTTCTACACCGTCCCCGATCACATCACGCACATCTGATGCCCTCGCTCCCCACGATCGCGCCCGAGGCCGAGGCCCGCGCCGAACGCGCTCCGCACACCGGCGTGTTCGATCCGCACATCGCGCCGCACGGCGAAAGCACCGCCGCCTACGCGCTCCACCTCGGTGACGATGCGCTGATCCTCGGCCAGCGCCTGTCCGAATGGTGCGGCCACGCGCCCGCGCTCGAGATCGATCTCAGCCTCGCCAATTTCGCGCTCGACCTGATCGGACAGGCGACCGGCTTCCTCGGCCACGCCGCCGCGCTGCGGGGGGAGGGAGATGCGGACCGTCTCGCCTTCCACCGCGATGTGCTCGATTACACCAATTGCCTGATGGTCGAGCAGCCGAACGGCGATTTCGGCCAGACGATCGCGCGCCAGTTCCTGTTCTCCACGTACCAACACCTGCTTTACGAGCAGCTCGCCGTCTCCACCGATCCCACGCTCGCCGCCATCGCGGCCAAGGGGGTGAAGGAGGTCGCCTACCACGCCGAAGTCGCCGCCGATTGGGTGGTCCGGCTGGGCGACGGCACCCCCGAGAGCGCCCAGCGTATGGCCGATGGGATCGAATGGCACTGGCGCTTCGTCGACGAACTGTTCGAGCCCGCCGATGTCGCGCTCGTTGCCGCCGGGATCGCGGTCGATCCCGCCACGCTCCGCCGCGCATGGGACGCGCGCATCGCCGCCGTCCTCGCCGAGGCCCGCCTCGCCCCGCCCGCGCCCCGCCGCGCAGTCACCGGCGGACGGCGCGGCCACCACTCGGAGCATCTGGGCCACCTCCTCGCCACGATGCAGCATCTGCCGCGCAGCTATCCGGGCGCGGTCTGGTGACCCTCCCTCACCCTGCGCCTGTCGGCGCTGTCCCTCTTCCGCAAGCGCGGGAGAGGGGGGAAGCGGCATCCTCTCCCGCCTTCCGCGGGAGAGGGACAGGCGCGCAGCGCCAGGGTGAGGGAGGGTGCGAAGCCTCAGTCTGGGCCGTCCTCGCCACCGTCCCAGATCCCGAAATCCCCGCCGTCAGCGTGGTCGATCTGGGCATCGTGCGCCGCATCGAACCCGGCCATGTGATCATCACCCCCACCTATTCCGGCTGCCCCGCCACGCTCGTCATCGAAACCTCGATCCGCCAGGCACTCGCCGCCGCGCATCTGCCGCACGATGTGCGGACCGAACTCGCCCCCGCCTGGACCACCGACTGGATCACCGACGATGGCCGCGCCAAGCTGCGTGCCTTCGGCATCGCGCCCCCACCGCTCGGCATGGGTGCGCGCAGCCTTTTGAACGCGGGCGCGGCGGAGTGCCCGCGCTGCGCCTCGCACAATACCCGCGAGATCAGCCGCTTCGGCTCCACGCCGTGCAAGGCGCTCTGGCAGTGCAATGCGTGCGCCGAACCCTTCGATCGCTTCAAATGTCACTAGAGGCGTTCCACCCGCTGACCATCGCGCAGGTCCGCCGCGAGACCACCGACAGCGTGTCGCTCCTGCTCGACGTGCCCGCCGAGCTGAGGCCGAACTTCGCCTTCACCGCCGGCCAGCACGTTACCCTGCGCGCCGAGATCGACGGGCAGGACGTGCGCCGCAACTATTCGCTCTGCGTCGCCCCGCACGAGGGCGAGCTGCGCATCGCGGTCAAGGCGATCGTGGGGGGCGTCTTCTCGGGCTGGGCGAACACCCACCTCCAGCCCGGCCACACGATCGAGGTCATGCCTCCCCACGGCAGCTTCACCTGGACCTTCGATCCCACCCACGCGCGCGAATATCTGGGCGTTGCGGGCGGTTCGGGCATCACCCCCATCCTCGCACTTCTCAAGACCGCGCTCGTTGAAGAGCCCGCAAGCCGCTTCACCCTCCTTTACGGCAATCGCCACACCCAGGCGGTCATGTTCCTCGACCAGCTCGCCGACCTCAAAGACCGTTTCCTTACCCGCCTCACGCTCCACCATTTCCTCGAGGACGAGGTGGACGACGATCTCGATCTGTTCAACGGTCGCCTCGATCGTGCCAAGGCGGACACCGTGTTCGATACCCTCGTCGATCCCGCCACGCTCGATGCCGCCTTCATCTGCGGCCCGGGTCCGATGATGGACGCGGTCGAGGCCTCGCTCCTCGCGCACGGCATGCCGCAGCGGACGATCCTGACCGAACGCTTCACCATCGGCCCGCCCTCCGCCGCGCGCGCCGCCGCCGCGCAGGCTCTGGCCGACGCCGCCAAGGGCCTGACCTTCTCCGCGCGCCTCGGCGGCACGCGCCGCCAGATCGCGTTCGATCCCGCACTCGGCAACCTGCTCGACAGCGCGCGCGCGGCGGGCCTCCCTGCGCCCTATGCGTGCAAGGCGGGCGTCTGCGCCACCTGCCGCGCGCGCGTCACCGCCGGGCAGGCGGAGATGACGACCAACTATGGTTTGAGCGCGGACGAGGTGGCGGCGGGCTATATCCTCACCTGCCAGTCGGTCCCCGTCGGCCCCGGCCTCGCGGTGGATTACGACGCGTGAAGCCCGCCCAGGAACGTGTCCGCCGCCATCCGCGCGATATCGTCCGGGCCGAGCGCGCCCGCCGGGTCCCACCAGGTGTGCGTCCAGTTGATCATGCCGAAGAACAGCATCGCGGCGGCGAACCGTTCGCGCGTCGCCAGACCCGGCGCAATCTCGCCCACCATTGCCTCCACCGTGCCCACGATCGCGCGCTGCTCGCCCACGATCCGCGCGCGCCGCTCGGGCGGCAGCTGGTCGAGTTCGTTCAGCAGCACCTTCTGCCGCGCCGCCGCGCCCGCATATTCATGCATCAGCGCGGCCGCCAGCGCACGCAGTCGTACGGGCGCGGGGCCGTCCGCCACCCCGCGCGCCGCCGCCAGCAAAGCCGACAGATGCCCTTCCATCACCGCGAACAGGATATCCTCCTTGCCCGGGTAATAGTGGTATATCAGGCTCTTGCTCGCCCCGCACGCGCTGGCGATCTCGGCCACGCTCGCGCTCGCAAAGCCGCGCGCGGCGAACAGCCCGGCGGCCGCCTCTACGATCCGCGCGCGCCGCTCGTCGTAATCGGCCGCCTGTGTCCTCGCCATCGCACGGGCCTTGCCATGCGCCGCGCGCTCTAGGAAGGCCTCGGGTCATGGCGACCGCCCCACTGCTGCCCGCGTCCGATGCCGCGCCCGCCGTCGATTGGCGGCGCGTCGCCGAGCTCGTGATGCTCAGCCGCGCACTGGACGATCTGGAGGAGCGCGAACTCCTCCCCGCGCGGCGCATGTTCTACCAGTTCGCCGCGCGCGGCCACGATCTCGCCCAGGTGCTGCTCGGCCTCCAGCTTGGCCAGCCGGGAGACGCCATCGGCGGCTATTACCGCTCGCGCCCGGCGCTGCTCGCGATCGGCGTCTCGCCGGTGGAGGCGCTCGCCGCCAGCCTCATGAAAACCGGCGGTTATTCGGACGGGCGCGATATCGGCACCGTCTTCAACCACGCCAATCGCGGCGGCTGCACCGCGCTT
>JBBQJX010000218.1:0-4092 GCA_038326295.1 Sphingomonadales bacterium | reverse complement strand
GAGGATGCGACGCGGACCGCTCCCGATTTCCTGTGCCGCGCAGTCGAAATCGCGATCCGTGCGGGCGCGACCACGATCAACTTGCCCGATACCGTCGGCTTTGCCACGCCCGAAACCTATGGGGCGATGTTCCGCGACACGATCGGCCGCGTGCCCAATGCCGACAAGGCCATCTTCTCCACCCACTGCCACAATGATCTGGGCCTCGCGGTCGCCAACACGCTCGCTGCGGTGATGGCGGGCGCGCGCCAGGTGGAAGCCACGATCAACGGCATCGGCGAGCGTGCGGGCAATGCGGCGGTCGAGGAAATCGTCATGGCTCTGAAGGTCCGCCACGATGCGATGCCGTTCACCACGCGCATCGTTACCAGCGAGATCACGCGCGCGTCGCGGCTCGTGAGCGCGGTCACCGGCTTCCAGGTCCAGCCCAACAAGGCGATCGTCGGCGCCAATGCGTTCGCGCACGAAAGCGGCATCCACCAGGACGGGATGCTGAAGGACGCGGGCACCTACGAAATCATGACTCCCGAGAGCGTCGGCCTGATCAAGTCCAGCCTCGTGCTGGGCAAGCACTCGGGCCGCGCGGCGTTCAAGGACAAGCTTGCCGCGCTCGGTTACGAACTCGGCGACAACGCCTTCCAGGACGCATTCGTGCGCTTCAAGACACTTGCGGACGCGAAGAAGCATGTGTTCGACGAGGATATCGTGGCACTTGTGGACGATCAGGTCGGCCACGTCGCCGAACGGGTGCGCCTTCTCGATCTCGAAATCCTCAGCGGAACGCGCGGGCCCCAGCGCGCGATCCTGACGCTCAGCGTCGACGGCGAGGAGCGCACCTGCGTCATGCGTGGCAACGGCCCGGTCGATGCGCTGTTCAAGGCGATCCGGCAGCTCGTTCCCCATGGCGACGCCGAACTCGATCGCTTCGATGTCCATGCGGTGACCGAGGGGACCGACGCGCAGGCCCAGGTCTCGGTAAGATTGTCCGAGAACGGCCGCGCGGTGGTCGGCCAGGGCGCGGACGTGGACACGATGGTCGCCGCCGGGCGCGCCTATATCCACGCGCTCAACAAGTTGGCGGTGAAGCGCGGGCGCAGCGCGGTTGGCGTGGAGGTGGCGGCATGAGGCGTGACGAAGTGCTGGCAAAACTCCGCGCGCACGAGGCCGAGCTGCGGGCCAGGGGGGCCGAATCGCTTTATCTGTTCGGGTCGACCGCGCGCGATCAGGCACGCGAGGATTCGGACATCGATCTGCTTTTCGATCGACCGCTGCACCGTCCTTTCACCCTTTTCGATCTGCTCGACCTTCAGGAGTGGATCGCGGGCATCATGGGACGGGCCGTCGATCTGGGCACCCGCGCCTCAATCAAGAGGCATGCACGCGAAAATATCGAGCGCGACTCGATCCGGGTGTTTTGATGCAAGCTGCACCGGCCGCGCGTCTGATCCTGCTTTTGATCGAACGCATCGAATCCACGCTAGCGCGCTATCCCGGCCAAGCGTTCCTTGACGATGAAGACGCGCAGGACGCGGTTGCGCATCGACTTCTCCACATCGGCGAGGCAGTCCGTTCGCTCGCGCCCGCTTCGCGCGCTGTCGCGAGCGAAGTCGCCTGGGAACGCGCCATCGCGATGCGACACCGCCTCGCGCACAATTATCTGGGCACGGACCCCAGCATACTCTGGGACACCGCGATCAACTCCCTCCCGCCGCTCGCCGCCGCCTGCCGTGCCATCATCGCCGAAAGCCAGTCATGAGCTCACCCCGCACCCTTTACCAGAAAGTCTGGGACGCGCACGTCATCGAGCGGCGCCCGGACGGCCAGTGCCTCATATGGATCGATCGCCACCTCGTGCACGAGGTTACCAGCCCCCAGGCATTCGATGGGCTCCGCCTCGCGAACCGCCCCGTTCACCGGCCCGATCTCACCATCGCCACCGCCGATCACAATGTGCCCACCACGCCGGGCGCACCCGATGCCGAAAGCGCCGCCCAACTCGCCGCGCTCGATACCAACACAAGCGATTTCGGTGTCCGCCTGATGGGTCGACATCACCCCGATCAGGGCATCGTTCACGTCATCGGCCCCGAACTCGGCCTGACCCTGCCGGGGCTCACGATTGTCTGCGGAGACAGCCACACCGCCACGCACGGCGCGTTGGGCGCGCTCGCGTTCGGGATCGGGACCTCGGAGGTCGAGCATGTGCTCGCCACGCAGACGCTCTGGCTCCGCCCCGCGCGCACGATGGAGGTGCGCATCGCGGGTGCGACCGGCTTCGGCATCACCGCGAAAGACATCGCACTCGCCATCGTCGGCCAGCTCGGTACCGGCGGCGCCACCGGCCACGTCATCGAATATACCGGCGAAGCGATCCGGGCGCTCAGCATCGAAGGCCGCATGACGATCGCCAACATGGCGATCGAGGCAGGCGCGCGCGCGGGGATGATCGCCCCAGACGACACCACCTACGCCTACCTCAACGGTCGCCGCCACGCCCCCGCAGGCGAAGCATGGGCGCAGGCGGAAGCATACTGGCGCACGCTACCCACCGATCCGGGCGCAGCCTACGACGCGACCGCGACGATCGACGCGAACCAGATCGCCCCGCTCGTCACCTGGGGCACCAGCCCGGAAGATGTGGCTGCTATCACGGGTCGTGTCCCCTCCCCCGCCGATTATCCCGATCCCGCCAAGCGCGCCTCGGTCGAAGCCAGCCTTGCGTATATGGGCCTCTTCGCGGGCGAACGGCTGGAAGACGTCACGGTCCAGCACATCTTCCTGGGCTCCTGCACCAACAGTCGTATCGAGGATCTGCGCGCCGCCGCCGCCGTCCTCGCGGGCCGTTACATCGCGCCCGGCATCGCCCAGGCGCTCGCGGTCCCCGGCTCGGGGGCGGTCAAGCGCCAGGCCGAGGCCGAGGGGCTGGACCGCATTTTCACCGACGCAGGCTTCGAGTGGCGCGAGCCCGGCTGCTCGGCCTGCCTCGGCATGAACCCCGACAAGGTGCCGCCGGGCGAGCGCTGCGCCTCCACGTCGAACCGCAATTTCGTCGGGCGCCAGGGCCCGGGCGCGCGCACCCACCTCATGTCGCCCGCCATGGCCGCCGCCGCCGCAGTCACCGGCCGCCTGACCGATGTGCGGCAGTTGGTGGCGGCATGACTCCCTTCACGATGGTCACCGGCACCGCGATCCCGTTCGGGCGCGCGAATGTGGACACCGACGTCATCATCCCCGCGCGCTTCCTCAAAACCGTCACGCGCACCGGGCTCGGCATGCATGCATTCGATACGCTGCGCCAGGATCCCACTAACATCTTCGACCAGCCCCGCAATGTGCGCGCACCGATTCTCATCGCCGGTGACAATTTCGGCTGCGGCTCCAGCCGCGAACACGCGCCGTGGGCACTCGCTGATCTGGGCATCCGCGTGGTGATCGCGCCCGGCTTTGCCGACATCTTCGCGGGCAATGCGTTCAAGAACGGCCTGCTGCTCGTCGTGCTGCCGCAGGCGCAGATCGATCGTCTGATGGCGATCGCACCCGAGGTCCCGATCACCGTCGATCTCGAAAACCAGGTCGTCACCACCCCCTTCCAGGACCGCTTTGCCTTCCCGATGGACCCCTTCCGCCGCGAATGCCTGCTGAGCGGCGCGGACGAGATCGCATTGACGCTCGCCGCCGCACCCGCCATCGCCGTGTTCGAAGCGCGGCTGGCGCACGAACAGCCCTGGGTGGCGCTGCCATGAATATCCTGCTTCTGCCCGGCGACGGCATGTCTGAACCCAAGCCGGGCGTGCGCTGATCGGCGTCGGACGCGCGCAACCGGCGATATGATACGCGAACGTCTCTGACGAACTGGTCGGGGAAAGAGGATTCGAACCTCCGGCCCCTGCCTCCCGAAGGCAGTGCTCTACCGGGCTGAGCTATTCCCCGACCGATCGGACTTGCCCGAGCTGTGCTCCGGCAAGGGGGCGGCGCTTAGCTTAAGGGTGCGCTGGCATCAACCCCGCATCAGCGTTGCGAAGGTGGCGATGCATTGTTCCCCGATCCGATGCGGGAAGGCCTGTTCTTTCGCCGGCTAATGGCGCGCCGCAA
>JBBQJX010000217.1:0-4129 GCA_038326295.1 Sphingomonadales bacterium | reverse complement strand
GCGATGCGGTGGGCGGCGCGGTCCGATTCCGCGCCCGTGACGTGGATGGTGATGAACTTTTGCGCGCCTTCGCCGTCGCGCACGATCTGGCGGGCGAGATCGGCGCAGACTTGGGTGAGCGCGGCCTGGAAGGCGGGGTGGGGGGCAGTGACCGGGGGGTTGGCGGCCGCGCCGGTGGCAAAGGCGAGGAGGGTGTCGCTGGTGGAGGTGTCGCCATCGACCGTGATGCGGTGGAAGCTGGCATCGGCGGCGACGGCGAGCATCGCCTGGAGGGCAGGGGCGGTGACGGCGGCGTCGGTGAAGACGAAGGCGAGCATGGTCGCCATATCGGGGGCGATCATTCCCGATCCCTTGGCGATGCCCGCGATGTGGACCGGGTGGCCGTCGATGGTCAGCATGGCGGAAGCCCCCTTGGGGAACGTGTCGGTGGTGCCAATGGCGGTGGCAGCATGTTCCCAGGTGGCGAGGCTGCCGACGCGGAGCTTGGCGAAGGCGGCTTCGAGGCCGGCCTTGGCTTTGTCCAGAGGCAGCGGCACGCCGATCACGCCGGTGGAGGCGACGAAGATTTCGGCCGGCGAGCAGCCGAGCGCGGCGGCAGCAGTCTGCGTGACGAGGCCGACGGCGGCCGTACCTCGCGCGCCGGTAAACGCGTTGCTGTTGCCTGCGTTCACTACGAGAGCCCGCGCCTCGCCCCGGCAAAGCGCGGCGCTGCACCATTCCACCTCGGGCGAGGGGCAGCGCGAGCGCGTGGTGAGGCCCGCCACCGTGGTGCCGGGGGCGAATTCGGCGAGCGTGAGATCGGCGCGCTCCCACGCCTTGTACCCCGCGCGGGCGACGGCGAGGCGGACGCCCGCGATCTCGGGCATGGGGGGGAAGTTCGGGGGGGCGAGGGGGGAGCGGGTCATGGAGTGTTTGCATGGCCGACGTTGCGCGTGGACCAGACGGCGACGCCGGTGCCGAAGAACTCGCGGTCGTTCGACCAGATGCCCGTCTCCAGCGCGCGCGCGGCGGCGAGCGTGGGCCAATCGGGCTGGGCGCGGGGGTGGAGGCGGGCGCGGGCGGACTGCTCGTGGGGGGTATAGACGTCGGGCGCGAGCTGGCGGACAAAGCGGGCGAGGTTTATCAAATCCTGACTGGCGACGGGCGGTGACTTGCCGAGCCGGACGAGCACGCGCGAACTCTCCTCGATGGCGGCGTGCGTTGCGGTCAACTCCATGCCCCGGTCGGCGACTTCGCGAATGAGCACGTCCGAACGGCCCAGGATCGCCGATACGAGGACGTTCGCGTCGAGGATCAGCATTCGTCCAGTGGATTTCCGTCAAGGTCCATACCGAGTGAGGCCAGGGCCGCCTCGGGATCGAACCCGTCCGCGATCCACGCGGCCTTGCTAGCCTGCAACCGCTCCCAGGCGGCGTCGCGCTCGGTCCTGCCGATTCGGGCGGGCGTATACCAGCCGACGACCCGGTTGTGGTTCTTGACGATCACCGGCTCACCGCCCTCGCGCGCGATGCGGGTGAAATTGTCGCGGAACTCTCGGATGCCGAGTGTCTGGATCATGGAGCGTCTCCGGTGCGGCACAGAATATGCGGCAGTGGTGGCGATAATGCAAGCGCGCGCAGGGCGCCCGCCCCACACCACACTGATTGACGCTTCCCCACCCCCCGCCTATCTCGCGGGGCTAACGGGGCGGCCTTTGCCCGTGCATTCGCGCGCCCGTCTTCCAAGGTGATCAATGCTCGGTATCGGCGGCATAGCCAAACGGATTTTCGGCACGTCGAACGATCGTGTCGTGCGGCAGTTGCAGCCGCTGGTGGGGCGCATCAACGCGCTTGAGAAAACGCATGAGGCGATGAGTGATGCCGAGCTGGCGGGCCGCACCGAGGTGTTCCGGCAGCAGCTGGCCGAGGGGGTGAAGCTCGACGCGCTGCTGCCCGAAGCCTTCGCCACGGTGCGCGAGGCGGCGAAGCGCACGCTCGGCCAGCGACATTACGATGTGCAGATGATCGGCGGCGCGGTGCTGCATCGGGGCGAGATTGCCGAGATGAAGACCGGCGAGGGCAAGACGCTGGTGGCGACGCTGGCGGTGTATCTGAACGCGCTGAGCGGCAAGGGCGTCCACGTTGTGACGGTGAACGACTATCTGGCGCGGCGCGATGCCGACTGGATGGGGCAGGTCTACAAGTTCCTGGGGATGACGGTGGGCGTCATCGTCCCCGGCATCGATGATTACGAGCGTCGCGAGGCCTACGCCGCCGACATCACTTACGCCACCAATAATGAATTGGGCTTCGATTACCTGCGCGATAACATGAAGTATAGCCGCGACCAGATGGTGCAGCGGCCGTTCAACTATGCGATCGTGGACGAAGTCGATTCGATCCTGATCGACGAGGCACGCACGCCGCTGATCATCAGCGGGCCATCTGAAGACAAGCCCGACCTGTATGTGGGCGTGGACGCGGTGGTGAAGACGCTTGCGGCCGAGACCTACGAGGTGGACGAGAAGCAGAAGTCCGTGGTGCTGACCGAAGCCGGGACCGAGACGGTTGAGCGCGCGCTGGAGGCGGCGGGCGTGCTGCACGGCGGCAATCTGTACGATATCGAGAATACGCAGGTGGTCCATCACCTCAATCAGGCGCTGCGTGCGAACGTGCTGTGGAAACTCGATACCGATTACATTGTGCGCGAGGGCAAGATCGTCATCATCGACGAGTTTACGGGGCGCATGATGGAGGGACGGCGCTGGTCTGATGGGCTGCATCAGGCGGTGGAAGCCAAGGAGGGCGTGGAAATCCAGCCCGAGAACCAGACGATGGCTTCGATCACGTTCCAGAATTACTTCCGGCTATATCCCAAGTTGTCGGGCATGACGGGCACCGCGCTGACCGAGGCGGGCGAGTTTTACGAAATCTACAAGCTGAGCGTGGTCGAGATCCCGACCAACGTTGCGGTGGGGCGCAAGGACGCCGAGGACGAGTTCTACAAGAACGCGCAGGAGAAATATGGCGCGATCGCCAAGGGTATCGGCGAGGCTTCCGGCAATGGGCAGCCGGTGCTGGTGGGCACGGTCTCGATCGAGAAGTCCGAGCTATTGTCCGAGTATCTGACCAAGGAGGGCGTCAAGCACGCGGTGCTGAACGCACGTTTCCACGAGCAGGAGGCGCACATCGTGGCGCAGGCGGGCCGTCAGGGCGCGGTGACGATCGCGACCAACATGGCGGGGCGCGGGACGGACATCCAGCTGGGGGGCAATTTCGATTTTCGTGTGGCAGACGAGCTGGGCGCGATGGCGGACGGCGAGCTGAAGGACGCAGCGAAGGCGCGCATCCGGCAGGAGATTGTGGACGAGAAGGCGCGTGTGCTCGCGGCGGGCGGCCTGTATGTTCTGGGCACCGAACGCCACGAGAGCAGGCGCATCGACAACCAGTTGCGCGGGCGCAGCGGGCGGCAGGGCGATCCGGGGTTCAGCCGGTTTTATTTGTCGCTCGACGACGATCTGCTGCGCATCTTCGGCCAGCAATCGATGCTGCACCGCATGATGAACAGCGGGCTGGAAGAAGGCGAGGCGATCGTCCACCCTTGGATCTCGAAGGCAATTGAGACCGCGCAGAAGAAGGTGGAAGCGCGCAATTACGACGTGCGCAAGCAATTGCTGCAATATGACGACGTGATGAACGACCAGCGCAAGGTGGTCTACGAACAGCGCGCCGACGTGATGGATGCGGACGCGCTCGACGACGTGACCGCCGACATGCGGCGCGATACAGCGGCGCAGATCGTGAAGCTGGCGTGCCCGGCGGGATCGTATCCCGAGCAGTGGGACGTGGCGCTGCTGGAAGAGGGCGCGGCGGGGACGCTGGGGCTGGCGATCCCGGCGACGGACTGGTCGAAGGAAGAGGGCATCGATCCCGAGCAGATCGAGGAGCGATTGATCGCGGGGGCAGAGCAGCATGTGGCCGCCAAGCGCGAGGGGATCGAAGGCGAGCAGTGGACGCAGATCGAGAAGAGCGTGCTGCTGCAATCGCTCGATCGTCACTGGAAAGAGCATCGGGCCACATTGGGTGCGCTGCGTTCGGTGATTCACCTGCGCGCCGACGCGCAGTAGTCGCCGCTCCGCGAAGATAAGCTG